>JAEUMZ010000082.1 GCA_016790765.1 Betaproteobacteria bacterium | reverse complement strand
GCCCAACGGGCAGGGGCTGGCCGCCTTGATCGCGCTGGGCATCCTGAGGCAGTTCGACCTCGCGGGCCACCCGGTCGATTCGGCTGATAGCGTGCACCTGCAACTCGAGGCGATGAAACTCGCCTTTGCCGACGTGTTCCGTTACCTGGCCGATTCGGCGTTCATGCGCATGCCGGTGGAGGCGCTGCTCGATGCAACCTACCTGGCATCGCGCGCCAAGCTCATCGACCTGCAGCGCGCGGGCCAGCCCGCCCCCGGCATTCCGAAGCATGGCGGCACGGTGTACCTCACCGCCGCGGACGCCGCGGGCAGGATGGTGAGTTTCATCCAGTCCAACTTCATGGGCTTCGGCTCCGGCGTCGTGGTGCCGGGCACCGGCATCTCGATGCAGAACCGCGGCCATTGCTTCACGCGCGAAAAGGGGCACGCGAATGAAGTGGGCCCGGGCAAGCGCCCGTTCCAGACCATTATTCCGGCCTTCCTCACCGGCCCGGAGGGACAGCCGTTGATGAGCTTTGGCGTGATGGGCGGCCACATGCAGCCGCAGGGCCACGTGCAGATGGTGACGCGCATGGTCGACTACGGCCAGAACCCGCAGACGGCCTCCGACGCGCCGCGCTGGGTGGTGAATCCGGATGGCTCGGTGGGACTGGAAGAGGGGCTGGCGCGCCGCGTTGGCGAAGCGCTCGTGCAACGCGGCCACCGCATTGCCGCGGCCGAGGCGATCAATTTTGCCTTCGGCGGCGCGCAGCTCATCTGGCGGCAGGCGGATGGCAGCTATGTGGCGGGTAGCGACCATCGCAAGGATGGAGGGGCGGTGGGGTTTTGACACGCCAAGGGCGCTTGTTTCGCCTTAAACTCAAGCACTGGTGAGGCGTTTGAGGCACTTTTGCCCCAAACGCCGCGCCCCTGCTAGGGTTTGTTACCCGGATCGAACAAACTCGATCTTTGCCGAGAGCGGCGCCTCGTAGGCGTTGCCGCAGGTGCCGCCCTTGCGCAGACCGAGGCTCGAATCCGGCGACAGGGATATGGTGTAGCGATCCGCATTCGCCCGCGCGGTGGCTGCCACCGTGTAGACCGCGAAACGCACGCGCTTACCGGAGGCCAGCCCGTCGTTGCCGCCCGTGCTGCCGAGGTCCGTGGTCGGCACTGGGGTGATGATCGGCCAGGGAAAGGGCACCTTGGCATTGGGGTCATCCAGCGTCGGGTGGTGGGCGATGGCGCGCAACTCGAAATGACCGGACGAGGATGCACCCTCCGGCGCGAACTTGACCGTGCTGCCGCAGAACGCCTCGAGCGAGGTCGAGATGCACAACGAGACCTTGAACGGCTCCGTGCCCTTAAACGTCGCCGGACCCGGTGCGCTGCAGGAGTCGCCGGGCATCAGCTCGGCGGTTACATCGAGCTTGGGCGCGGCGGGTGCGGCCACCGCCGCGGGGGCTTGTGCGGGGGGCGATGAAGCGGGTGGCGCCACCTTGGGGCCCTCGGCTGCGCACGCGACCAACAGAAGTGCGATGAGGCCGGCAAAGGCTCGACGCATCGGAAACCCGTTCATGGCAGCGCCTCGCAGGGTCAGGTGGAAATCTTGCCGCCCACGGCGCTTCCCGTGGCGCCGTCGGCCCCAGCCAGGAAACTCATGATGCGCCGTGCGATCTGCGGCAGCGGCACCACGGCCTGCGCCGCGCCGATGTCGATGGCCTCCTTGGGCATGCCGAACACGATCGAGGTGGCCTCGTCCTGCGCGATGGTGAAGGCGCCTTTCTGGCGCATGGTCAACATGCCCTGTGCGCCGTCCTTGCCCATGCCGGTGAGGATCACGCCGACCACGTCGGCACCGGCATTCTCGGCCGCCGACTGGAACAGCACATCCACCGACGGCCGGTGCAGGTTGACCGGTGCGTCCTGGGTGAGCTTTACCCCGTAGCCGCGCGCGCCGTAGCGCGCCAGCCGCAGGTGGTAGCCGCCGGGCGCCACGTAGGCGTTGCCGGGCAGGGCCGGTTCCTCGTCCTCGGCTTCCTTCACGCTGATCTTGCAAAGGCCATCGAGGCGCTTGGCGAACAGCTTGGTGAACGTGCCCGGCATGTGCTGGGCGATGAGGATCGGCGGGCAATCCTCCGGCATGGCGGCCAGGATGTCCTTCAGGGCCTCCGCGCCCCCGGTGGAGGCGCCGATGACGATCACCTTGCTTTGCGTGACCGCGCTGTTGGCGAGGTTGGGCAGCACCTCGTCGGCATCGACCGCGCGGTTGATGTCGAGCGGCTCGATCTTGTCGCGCGCGGCGTAGGCGGCGCGGATCTTTTCCACGATCAGTTGCGGGTAATCGTCGTCGCCGCCGCCCCCGGCCCCACCGGCCACCGGCTTGCCGACGAAATCGACCGCGCCCATGGCCAGCGCGCGGAAGGCGATGTCGGAGCCCTCCTGGGTGTGCGAGGACAGCATCACCACCGGCATCGGCCGCACGCGCATCAGGCGCTTCAGGAACGAGAGCCCGTTCATGTTGGGCATTTCGATGTCGAGCGTGAGCACGTCCGGGTTGAGCGAACGGATCATTTCGCGCGCCACCAGCGGGTCGGGCGCCGCGCCGACCACCGTCATGTCGGACTGCTCGTTGATGATTTCCTTCAGGATGTTGCGGATCAGCGCGGAATCGTCGATGACGAGGACTTTGATCTTCATGGGACTTGCCGTGGGGTCTGCGGTGGAAACTACTTGAACAGCTCGACGTCGCCGCCGATCGGCGCATCGCGCAGCTTGAGGTTGTACTCGCTTTCGCGCTCGACGATGGTGGCGTTGTGCAGCTGCATGATCTTTTTCACGAACACCTTGCCGGTGGCGGGAAAGAAGTAGATTTTACGCGGGTGCACGCCCAGCATGTCCTCGGCGCGCACCGGGATTTTCTCGTTGGCGAGGTAGTCGAGGACGAAACTGGCGTTCGATTCGCCGATGTTGTTCATCGTGAAGCCCTTCAATACGTTGCCGCCGCCGAACACCTTGGCCTCCATGTTTTCGCGCCGCGCGCCCATCTTGATGAGCTGGTTGATGAGGATTTCCATCGCGAAGGTGCCGTAGCGCGCCGACATCGACACCGGGCTCAGCGGGTCCTTTTCGGTCTTGGGCAGCATGAAATGGTTCATGCCGCCGATGCCGGTGCGCACGTCCCGGAGGCACGCCGCCACGCAGGAGCCGAGCACCGTGACCAGCACCATGTCCTTGTCGGTGGCGAAGTACTCGCCCGGATGCAGCTTGGCCGCCTCCTTCTTGAAGTGCTTGTCGAAGTAGCGCTTGGGGGCGCCGACCGGCGCGTCGTCGAAGCTCATGCGGCCAACTCGTAGACGGTCTTGCCGCGGATGTTGAACATGTCGCGCGCGTTGTAGAAGAAGTTCTCGGAGTGCCCGGCGAACAGCAGGCCGTTGGGCTTGAGCAGCGGTGCGAAGCGCTCGAGGATGGCGCGCTGCGTCTGCTTGTTGAAGTAGATCATCACGTTGCGGCAGAAGATGGCCGCCAGCGGGCCCTCGATGTTCCACGGCGGGTCCACCAGGTTGATCTGGCGGAACTCCACCAGGCGCTGCACCTGCGGCCGCACGCGCGCGAAACCCATCTGGTCGCCCGCGCCCTTGAGGAAGAAGCGCTTCAGCGTGGCGCGGTCGAGCGCGTCGATCTTCTCCAGCGGGTAGACGCCCTTGGCGGCGGTGGCCAGCACGTCCGAATCGAGGTCCGAGGCGATGATCTTCACCGGCGGCCGGTCGGTGCCGAAGGCATCGATGATCGACATGGCCATCGAGTACGGCTCCTCGCCGGTCGAACAGGCGGCGCTCCACAAGGTCAGCGGCTCATCCTTCGGATAGGTGAGCAGGTGGTCGGTGAGCATCGGGAAGTGGTGCGGCTCGCGGAAGAAGTAGGTCAGGTTGGTGGTGAGCGCATTGATGAACTTGACCTTCTCCTCGCCGGTGTCGCGCTCCACGTAGTCGAGGTACTCGGCGAAGTTCTGCACGTGCAGGGCGCGGATGCGCTTGGTCAGCCGGCTGTAGGCCATCGCCTTCTTGCCCTCGTTGAGCGAGATGCCGGCCAGGTCGTAGATCATGCGCTGCAGGCGCTGGAAGTCCGCGTCGGAGAACTCGAAGGCGCGGAACGGCTCGCCCAGCTTGGCGCCCGCGGGGGCATAGAGGAAAGTCGGCTCCACCTTCATGCGCCGTCCTCGGCGTGGCCGCGTGCCGCCATGTCGCGCCACGCGGTGAGGATTTCCTTTGCGTCCTTCCAGAACTGCTGGCTGCGTTCGGTGCCCACCGACATCGACAACTGGTTGGTGACCGACTTGGCGGTGTAGGCCAGTTCCTTGAGCGTCTTGGCCTCCAGCAGTTCCGCGCCCAGCAGGTCGACGTCGTTGCTGCCGGTGCCCTCCAGCCGCAGCAGCAGCTGCATCTTGGCCGCCACCACCGGTGGGATGTCGGCCGGCTTCGGCTTGTGGCGTGCCACCGGCGTGGTGGCGGTGGTCTCGTTGGGATCGCGCCCGGGTGCGTTGGACCCCTCCACGGCCACCAGCTCGAGCGCGATCAGCTGCTTGATCTGTGATTCGAGCAGGTTGGCGAGGCTGCCGGCGCGGCCGAGCAGGTCCCCCAGCGTCTGCTCACCGTCGATCAGGAACAGCACCGAGCGCAGCTTGGGCGTGATGTCCGAGGTGCGCGAGCGCATCTTCGCGGTGCCCTTCTCGGTCCGCAGCAGCACGCTGTCGATGCCGAGGACGCGGCTAGCGGGCATGGGCGAGGCCCCGCGTGGCGTCGTGCGACTTGGCGTGCGCGTGCGCGAGGCTCACCAGGTAGGGCGCGTCGAGGATGAACGCGACGCGGCCATCGCCGAGGATCGTCGCCCCGCTCACGCCCTTGACCTTGCGGTAATTGGCCTCGAGGCTCTTCAGCACCACCTGCTGCTGCCCGACCAGCTCGTCCACCCGCAGGGCGGCACGCTTGCCGTCGTCCTCGAGCACCACCAAGAGGCTGTTGTCCTCCTCCGGCTCGGCCAGCCCGAACACGCCGGCCAGCGTGGTCACCGGGAGGTATTCACCGCGCACCTGCACCAGTTGCGCGCCACCCACCGAATTGAGCGTGCCGGCCTCCGGCTGGATCGATTGCACGATGCTGGCCAGCGGCAGGATGTAGGTCTCCCCCGAGGCGTTGAGCAGCATGCCGTCGAGGATCGCCAGCGTGAGCGGCAGGCGGATGGTCATGGTGGTGCCGGCGCCGGCCCGCGAGGCGATTTCGATCTTGCCGCCCAGCGCGTGCACGTTCTGCCACACCACGTCCATGCCGACACCGCGGCCGGACACGTCGGTGACTTCGGCGGCGGTGGAAAAGCCCGGGGTAAAGACCAGTTGCCAGACGTCCACATCCGCCCAGTCGGTGCCGCCGTCGAGGCCGACCTCGCGCGCCTTGGCGAGAATCTTTTCGCGATCGAGGCCGGCGCCGTCGTCGGTCACGGAGATGACGATGCTGCCGCCCTGGTGCGCGGCGCGCACCGTCAGGCGGCCCTGGCGCGGCTTGCCCTTCATGCTGCGCTCGGCCGGCGGCTCGATGCCGTGGTCGATGGCGTTGCGCACCAGGTGGGTCAGCGGGTCGGCGATCTTCTCGATCACGCTCTTGTCGAGTTCGGTGTCCTCGCCGACCAGTTCGAGCTCGACTTCCTTGCCCAGCCGGTCGGCCAGATCACGCACCAGGCGCGGCAGGCGGCTCATGACGAAGCTGATCGGCAGCATGCGGATCGCCAGGACGGAATCCTGCAGGTCGCGCGTATTGCGCTCCAGTTGTGCCACGGCGGCCGCCAGCGCGGTCTTGCCCTCCGGGTCGAGGCCCTGCGCGGCCTGCGCGATCATCGCCTCGGCGATGACCAGTTCACCCACCAGGTTGATCAGCTGGTCGACCTTGGCCACGTTGACGCGGATCGACGTGGCATCGGCCAGCGCGGTGAGCTGGACATCGGCGTCCGGCACAGCGGCGGCCACGGCGGCCGGCTCGGGCAGCGGCTCGAAAAAACCGAAGCCGCCATCGTCGTCGTCGGCCGGCACCGCCGCCGGCGCCTCCGCGGACCGCGCAGCGCGGCGCTCGTTGGCCGTGATGTCGATCGAGTCGGCGGGCACGATGAATTCGAGGCTCTCGCGCAACTCGTCCGGGTCGATGTCGGTGTCGAGCCCGAAGCCGACCCTGAGCGTGGTGGCATCGATGGACTCGGTATGGAAGTCATGCAGTTCGCCCAGGCCCCGGAAGCTCTCCTCGAGGTCCGCCAGCGCCTCCTCCGGTTCATAGGTGGCACGGTCGACCACAATGGCGACCGCGAAACGCGGCGGCTTCTTGTCCTCAACCGCCACCACTTCCTCGAAGACGGTGACCGCGTCGATGTTGGTCACCGTGCGCAACAGGTCGAGCAGGGCGTGCATTTCCTGCAGGTCGGGTGCATCGTTGGCTTCGATGGCGGCCAGGTGGCGCCGCATGGCGTCACCGGCCTTGAGAAAGGCATCGACGCGCGGCTTGGTCAGCGGCAGCGTGCCCTTGCGCACGCGGTCGAGGATCGATTCGAATTCATGCGTGAACTCGGCCAACGCCTGGTGGCCGAACGCCGCCGCACCGCCCTTGATCGAGTGCACTGCGCGGAAGATCGCATTGAGCGCCTCCGCATCGGGACGCGCCAGATCCACCGTCAGCAGCAGGTTCTCCAGGGCCGCCAGGTGTTCGGCGGCCTCCTCGAAGAAGGCCTTGGCGAATCGGGAAAGGTCCAGGGCCACGGGGCGCCTACTCCCCGAGGACGCGGCGCAGCATCTCCAGCAGTTTTTCCGGGTCGAAGGGCTTCACCATCCAGCCCGTGGCGCCGGCCTCGCGCCCCTGTTGCTTCAGGGCCTGCGACGATTCGGTGGTCAGCATCATGATCGGGATGCTGCGGTAGCCGGGCAGGGCGCGCAGTGCGCGGATCAGGCCCAGGCCGTCGATGCGCGGCATGTTCTGGTCGGTGAGCACCAGGTCGACCTGGTGGGCCTTGGCCAGGGCCAGTCCTTCTTCGCCGTCCGAGGCCTCGATGACTTTGTAGCCGTTGCTGGACAGCACGAAGGCCAGCATCTGCCGGATGGAGGGGGAATCGTCGACGGTGAGGATGGTTTTCATGCTTGGGGGGAGTGAGGGGGAATGCTAGAAGAGTTCCATGTCGCCGGTGCCCAGGTGCGCCTTGCCCACCGGCTTGATGAGGTTGAGGTCGAGGTCGGCGAGCTGGTCGTTGGCCTGTTCCACCAGCGCGCACAGCACATCCGAATCGCCCGGCTGGACATCGCCGTTCTCCATCGCCTTGGCCAGCTGGTACACGGCGGCCTGCAGCGACGACAGGCGGCCCTGCGCGTGCGCCAGCAGCTGGTCGGAAATGTCCTGGAACTGCAGGGCCGAAAACGCCTCGCGCTTGGAGGGGCTCATGACCTGCACTGCATCGGAAGCGCGCATGGCGGTGAAGGCCGGCATCAGGCGGTCGATGGCGTCCTTGAGAATGGCGCGCGTCTCGCCGATCTCGCGGTGGGCGGAATCGATCTGCGACATCAGCCGCGCCGACAGCTCCTGCAGTTCGACCAGCGCGGCATAGGTGGGGCCGAGCCCGCCCGGGGTGGTCATGCCGCCGCCTGTTCGACCAGCGCCATCTCCGAGCTGGTCATCAACCGTTCGATGTCGAGCACGATCAGCATGCGCTCGTTGTAGGTGGCCAGCCCGGTGAGGTACTTGGTGTCGAGCGTGGCGAATTCGGGCGCCGCGTGCACCTCGTGCGCGCCCAGGGTCACCACCTCGGAGACCGCATCGACCACGGCGCCGATCACGCGCTTGCCGATGTTGAGCACGATCACCACCGTGAAATCGTCGTAGCGGGCCTCGCCGAGCGCGAACTTGACCCTGAGGTCGACGATCGGCACGATGGTGCCGCGCAGGTTGACCACCCCCTTGATGAACGACGGCGCGTTGGCGATGCGGGTCACGGTCTCGAAGCGCCGGATCTCCTGCACCTTGAGGATGTCGATCGCGTACTCCTCGCCGCCCAGCGAGAAGGTGAGGAATTCCTTGGGGGAGGTGTTGGGTTCGCTCATGGGCGCTGGGGAAGGTGTCCGGACAGTCCGGGCGCAGGTGGAAGATAGTTTAGCGCCGAATCCCTGAACGGTCCGACAGAACCGCCCGCGCGGCGCGCTGCGGGGATCGGCAGTCGCGGGGCGTCAGAATTCCTCCCACTCGCCGCCGGGTTCCTTCGGCAGCTGCGCCGCCCCACCGCCACGGGCCTCATTGCTGATGCGCGGCACGTTGGTGCGCATCGTGCCGGTGTCGGCCAGGGCCGCCGTGCGGCGCGAGCGCACCTGGTTCTCGCGCAGCTTGGAGTCGTCCAGCTTGAAGCGCGACACCAGGTCCTGCAGCGTCTCGGCCTGTTCGCGCATCGACTCAGCGGCTGCGGCGGCCTCCTCCACCAGGGCGGCGTTCTGCTGGGTGACGCCCTCCATCTGCACGATCGCCTTGTTGACCTGCTCGATCCCCTGCGCCTGCTCGTTGGACGCGGTGGAAATCTCGTTGATGATCTCGGTGACCTGCTGGATGCCGACCACGATGTTCTGCATCGAGGCGCCGGCCTCGTTGACCAGCTTGGTGCCCTCGGAGACCTGGTCCACCGAGTTGCCGATCAGTTCCTTGATCTCCTTGGCCGCGGCGGCGCTGCGCTGGGCGAGCGCGCGCACCTCGCCGGCCACCACGGCAAAACCGCGGCCCTGCTCGCCGGCACGCGCCGCCTCGACCGCCGCATTGAGCGCCAGGATGTTGGTCTGGAAGGCGATCGAATCGATGGTGCCGATGATCTCGCCGATCTTCCTGGAGCTCGAACTGATGGCGGCCATCTTCTCGACCGCCTTGACAGCCACGCTGCCACCCTTGCGCGCCGCGTCCGAGGCGGACAGCGCGAGGCCGTTGGCCAGCTTGGTGTTCTCCGCGTTCTGGCGGATGGTCGAGGTGAACTGCTCCATGCTGGATGCCGTTTCCTCGAGCGTGGAGGCCTGCTGTTCGGTGCGCGCGGACAGGTCGGTGTTGCCGGCGCTGATCTGGCGTGCGGCATTGGCGATCTCGCCGGCGTTGATCGCCACCTGCGCGATGAGGTCGTGCAACTGGCTGAGGAACCCGTTCATCGACGTCGACAGCTGGCCGAACTCGCCGGCCATCACCGGCAGTTTCTTGGTCAGGTCGCCCTCGCCCGAGCGCAGGTCCTCGGTGGCTTTCATCACCTGTGTGATGGGTTGGGCGATGATGTGGTGCGTCCACCACGCGGCGGCGGCCACGGCGGCCAGCCCGAGCATCATCGCGATGGCCACCAGCGTGGCCGCGCCCGCGGCACTCGACTTGCTGGCCGACTGGAAATTGCTGTTCTCCTTCTTCGACACGTTGGTGAGGGCGGCAATGCCCTCGCCGGCGCGCGCGTAGGCCTTCTCGAACTCCGGCAGCTCGGCGATCACGCCGATCAGATTGCTGCGCGCGTCGGCGATGCGCTTCTCGGAGTCGCGCACGAAGGCCTCGATCGCCGGCTTGGCCGCGGCCACCGCCGTCTTGGCTTCCGCGCTGATGCCGTCGTTCTCCAGCGCCTTGAGCTCGTCGGCGATCTGCTTCTTGTGCGCCGCGAACTGCTTCTCGGTGCGCTCCAGCCACACCGTCTCGCCGCGCTCGAAGGCCAGGATGTAGCTGATCACGTCGCCGCGGATCGCATCGTGCATCTTGCCGATCTCCGCCGTGTGGCTCAGGAGGTCGGCGTTGGAGGTCGACTTGTCGAGGGTGGAGCGGAACGAGTTGGACGCGAAGTAGGCCGCCAGGCCGACGATCAGCAGCACGGCCGCGCAGGTGCCGGTGAAGAACAGCAGCGTGTTCTTGACCGACAGGTTCTTGAGCGATTGGAACATGGTGCGCCTCGGAGTTCGGGTTGTCCGGCCGCGGCCGGTGGGTGGATCGATTACTTCTTGACCTGCGCCAGTACGTTGCTGGTCCAGGCCAGGCGCTCGATGAGCGTCTTGAGGAACTGCCGGTTGAACCGCAACTGGCAGGCATCGGACAGCTGCTCGAGCTGCACATCCTGGATCTTCAACAACTGGACCTCGGATACCGCGATGATCGACGCCGTGCGCTTGGCCTTGTCGCCGGACAGGTAGGCCATCTCGCCGAAGCAGTCGCCATCCTTCAACACATTGAGCAGCTTGTCGTCCTTGACCACCTTGACCTGGCCGGAGACGATGACGAAGAACGCATGTCCGACATCGCCCTCCAGGAGCAGGCTCTGCTCGCGCGAATGATTCTCCCAGATTGCGCTGCGCAGCACTTCCCAGAGCTCGGAATCGCGGAATTCCTTGAAGAAGTCCAGTTTGCGCAGGGCGTTGAATTTTTCCGCCGACGAGATCTCGAAGGAGAACTTCTCGAGCTGCGGGAAGGTGTCGGCCAGGTCGCGCGCCATCGCGTTCCAGGCCGGGTAGCGCACCTTGGTGTCCTTGGCCATCGCCTTCTCGACGATCGCCACCAGCTTGTCCGGCACGTCGGGGCGGATGTTCTTCAGCGGCACCGGCTCTTCGTTGAGGATCTTGTTGATCATCGCCACCGAGTTGGCGGCCTGGAACGGCAGCCGCCCGGCCAGCAGTTCGTACATGGTCACGCCGAGCGAGTAAATGTCCGACTGCACCGTCGGCGGTTCCTCGTTGATCTGCTCCGGGGCCATGTAGGCGGGCGAACCGACGAAGCCGTCGATCTGCGTGTGCGTGGCCTGCGAGATCTGCGCAGTGCCGAAGTCGGAAATCTTGATCTCGTCGCGGTCGGACAGCAGGATGTTGGCCGACTTGATGTCGCGGTGGATGACGCCGTTCTGGAACGCGTACTCGAGCGCGCGGCAGGCCTTGAAGATGATCAGCACCGCCTGGCGCACCGGCAAGAGGTTGGTCTCGGTGCAGAACTTTTTCAGGTTGCCGCCGCCGACGTACTCCATGACGATGTAGTGCATGTCGCCCTCGACCACCGCGTCGTACACGCCGACGATGTTGGGGTGGGAGAGCTTGCCGACCATCGCCGCCTCGTTGAGGAACAGCTTTTCGAAGCGGCGCGCCTCGTCCGGCGCCATGTTGTCGATCTGCAGCGCCACCTTGATGGCGACCTTGCGCTCGTTGAACTGGTCCTCGCCCAGGTACACCACAGCGGTGGCCCCGCGGCCCAGCTCGGAGTGGATATCGTACTTGCCGATCTTGGTGGGGCGATTGCTCATGGCCGGCCGGCTGCTCGGGGGAACGGGGGCATCAGGCGATATTAACCGATCGGGCCCCCCCGCGCGACCGGGGAAACGCCGAATTCGGCGGCCAGGCGCGCGAACGCGCCCGGCGTGTGATCGGCCGGTTGCAGGCGAACGGCGTTGCGGGCGCGCACGTAGTTGCGGAACATCGAGCGATGGTAGGCCGGGTCGTAGTGTTCGGCCAGCATGCGCGACACGAATGCGGCCCAGTCGCCGGCCGCCGCCAGCGCCTTCCATTGCTCGACGGTCTCGCGTGCGTGCAGGCCCACCAGGCCGTCCAGCTTGTCCATCAACAGGCCGGGGTTGCCGATCAGGTGGGCGTAGTCTTCCTGCAGCAGGGCCACGCGCGCCGACGGCGGCGCGTCGATTTCGATGCACTCGCTCGCGCGCATGCACGCCATCAAGGCGCCGGGCACCGTCAGCGCGCCGACGCGCTTGCTCTCGGCCTCGACGATCACCGGCCGTGCGGGGTCGAACGCGGACAGCGCGTGCCAGATCAGGCTGTCGAAGCGCTTCTGCGACGGCTGCGGTGCATCCGGCAGGTCGCCGAGGATCGAGCCCTTGTGCGCGCCGAGCACCTCGAGGTCCAGCACCTGCTGGCCGGCCGCCGCCAGTGCCTCGAGGAAGCGGCTCTTGCCGGCACCGGTGCGGCCGCAGACGACGAGGAAACGGAACCGCTGCGGCAGTGCCTCGAGGTCGTCGCGCACCTGCGCGCGCCAGGCCTTGTAGCCGCCCTGGAGCTGGCGCGCATCCCAGCCCACGCTGCGCAGCACGTGGGTCATGGCGCCGGAGCGCATGCCGCCGCGCCAGCAATACACCAGCGGCTGCCAGTCCCTTGGCCGGCCGGCAAAGCCGGCCTCGAGGTGGGCGGCGATGTTGCGCGCCACCAGCACCGAGCCGGCCTTCTTGGCCTCGAAGGCGGACGTCTGCTTGTGCAACGTGCCGACGCGCGCACGCTCGGCATCGTCGAGCACCGGGCAGTTGATCGCCCCCGGCAGGTGGTCCTCGGCGTACTCCGCGGGGCTGCGCACGTCGATGATGCTGTCGAACCGCCGCAGGTCTGCGAGCGACAGCGGCAAGACCTGCGCGCCGGCGGGCGGCCGCGACGCGATCACGGTGCCTTGCCGGTGGATTGCAGCGCGCGCGCGACGGCCGGTTGCACGTTCTTCAGGATCATCGGCTGCGCCGCCGCGGTCGGGTGGATCTTGTCCGCCTGGAACAGTTCGAACCGCTCGGCGATGCCCTCGAGCAGGAACGGCACCAGCACCACGTTCTCGCGCTTGGCCAGGTCGGCGAACAGCGCCTGGAAATCGCGTGCGTAGTCGAGCCCGTAGTTGGGCGGGATCTGCATGCCGGCCAGCACCACGCGCGCCTTGGCGGCCTTGGCCGCCTGCACCATGGCCGCGAGGTTGGCGCGCGTCTGCGCCACGGGCCAGCCGCGCAACCCGTCGTTGCCGCCCAGGGCGATCACCACCACGCGCGGCTGGTGGCGCTTGAGCTCGGCCGGCAGCCGTTCGCGGCCGCCCTGCGTGGTTTCGCCGCTGATGCTGGCGTTGACCACCGCCGCGCCACGCGGGGCCAGCGCTTCGGCCAGCAGGGCCGGCCATCCCTGGCGTGCATCCAGGCCGTAGGCGGCGGACAGGCTGTCGCCGAAGATCAGCACGGTCGGCTTGGCCGCCTGGGCGAAGGCCGTCCCGGTCGCAAAGAACAAGGCGCCCAACACGGCCAGGCGCTTGCCGGCGCGGAACCAAACGCGTGTGCGCGCCTCGAACCGGGCTTGCGCTCCATCCCCCGTTTCCGGTGTTCCATCGGATCGCGCTGCCGCAACGCGCTGCATTTGGCCGAGAATGCCGATCAAGACGTTTCTCCTGGATTCAAAACCCCATCATGATCGAAGTCACCCATTTGACCAAACGCGTGGACACCGCGGATGGGCCCCTGACCATCGTGGACGACGCGCATTTTAGCGTTGCCCCCGGCGAGGCGGTCGCCGTGGTCGGCGCATCCGGGTCCGGCAAGTCCACCCTGCTCGGTCTGATGGCCGGGCTCGACACGCCCACCGAGGGCGGGGTGCGCATCGACGGCGAGGAGTTGTTCAAGCTCGACGAGGACGGCCGCGCGCGGCTGCGCGGGCGCCTGGTCGGGTTCGTGTTCCAGTCGTTCCAGTTGCTGCCTTCGCTCACGGCGCTGGAAAACGTGATGCTGCCCCTGGAGCTGGCCGGCCAGCGCGATGCGGGCGAGCGGGCGCGCAGGATCCTCGATCGCGTTGGCCTGGGAGCGCGCCTGAAGCACTCGCCGCGCCAGCTTTCCGGCGGCGAGCAGCAGCGGGTGGCCATCGCACGTGCCTTCGTCACCGAGCCGAAACTGCTGTTCGCCGACGAGCCCACCGGCAACCTCGATGCGCGCACCGGGCGCGCGATGATCGACCTCTTGTTCGACTTGAACCGCGAACGCGGCACCACCCTGGTGCTGGTCACGCACGACAGCGGGTTGGCCGCGCGTTGCGCACGGCGGCTGACCATCGACACCGGCCGCGTGACCACCGAAGAGCAGCAGAACGCCATGGCCATGTGACGCCACCGACCATGAACGCCTACGGACTGTCCTGGCGCATGTTGCGCCGCCACTTCAAGCTGATGGAAACCCGCGTGCTGTTCGCGGCGCTGACGCTTGCCGTGATGAGCGTGACCACGGTGGGGTTCTTCGCCGACCGCGTGGATGCCGCACTCAAGCGCCAGGCCGGTGAACTGATCGCGGCCGACGCCGTGGTCATCGCCGACAAGCCGGTCAAGGACCGTTTCCGCGACGAGGCGGCGCGGCTGGGCCTGACGCGCAGCGAGAGCGCGACCTTTCCGAGCATGGTATCGGGCGACGCGGCCAAGGGCCAGGGCGTCAACCTGGCCGAAATCAAGGCGGTTGACGCGAATTTTCCCTTGCGCGGCAAGCTCCGGATTGCCGACACGCCCGGCGGACCCGCGCGCGATGCGGACGGCCCACCGGCGCCCGGCACGGCCTGGGTGCCGGAAACGCTGCTGGTGCGCCTCAATGCGCAGGTCGGCGACGAGATCCGCCTCGGCGCGGCGCGGTTGAAGTTGACCCACGTGCTGGTCAAGGAGCCGGATTCGGTCCTCGACTACTTCGGCATCGCGCCGCGCGTGCTCATGAACCGCGCCGACCTGCCGCGCACCGGGCTGATCCAGACCGGCAGCCGCGTCACGTACCGCCTGCTGGTGGCCGGCGAACCGGCCGAGGTGGAGGCGTTTCGCGCGGCGTTTCGCGGCAAGATGGAGCGCGGCGAACGGCTCGAAAGCGTGAAGGATGCGCGCAGCGAGGTGCGCGTCGCGCTGGAGCGCTCGGAGCGCTTCCTCGGGCTGGCCGCGATGCTGACGGTGATCCTCGCCTCGGTGGCGGTGGCGCTGGCGGCGCGGCGCTTTTCCGAGCGCCAGCTCGACAGTGCGGCGATGATGCGCTGCCTGGGGGCGTCGCAGGCCGACATCTTTCGCCTGCACTTCCTGCAATTCCTGATGCTCGGCCTTGGCGCCGCGGTGCTCGGCACGCTGCTCGGTGCCATCGCGCAGGCCGGACTCGCGCAGGCGCTGTCGAAGTTCTTCACGGTGGCGCTGCCGTATCCGAGCCTCTTGCCGGCGCTGCAGGGTCTCGCGGTGGGCCTCGCGCTGGTGATGGGGTTCACCGTGCCGCCGCTGCTGGCGCTGCGGCGCGTGCCGACCCTGCGCGTGATCCGGCGCGACCTGAATCCGTTCGACGCCGGCGCCAGCATCGCCTACCTGCTCGGCTTCGCCACGCTGGCCGCGTTGATCATCTGGCGTGCGGGTGACGTGAAGCTGGGCGGCATCGCGGTGGGCGGGTTCGTCGGCGCGATGGTCGTCACCGGCATCACCGGCGCGCTGCTCATCGAGGCGGCCGCCGCCAGCCGTGGCGCGGCCGGGCGCTTCTGGCGCGTCGGCCTGGCGAACCTGAAGCGCCGCCGCGCGGCGAGCCTCACGCAGGTGATGGCACTGGGCCTCGGCCTGATGGCGATGCTCATGCTCACCATCGTGAGGAGCGACATGATCGAGCGCTGGCAGGACACGCTGAAGCTGGACGTGCCCAATCGCTTCGTGATCAACGTGCAGAAGGACCAGGTCGAGCCGGTGCGCGCCTACTTCAAGGGCCATGGCCTCGAGATGCCCGACCTCTACCCGATGGTGCGCGGGCGCCTGATGGAAATCAACGGCCAGCCGTTGGCGCGCAAGCTCGAAGGCGAGAAAGACGAACGCACCAAGCGGCTCGGCGAGCGCGAGTTCAACCTGACCTGGCTGGCCCGCCAGCAGGCGGACAACAAGCTGGTCGCGGGCCGGTTCTGGCTGCCGGAAGAGCGCACGCCGCAGTTCTCGGTCGAGGAGGGCATCGCCAAGGCGATGAACATCAAGGTCGGCGACACCATGACCTACGACATCGGTGGCACGCGCATCACGCACCCGGTGACCAGCATCCGCAGCGTGAAGTGGGAATCGTTCCGGCCGAACTTCTTCGTCGCCGCCACTCCGGGCACGCTGGACGAATTTCCGGCCAGCTACATTTCCAGTTTCCGCCTGCCGCCGGACAACGAGAAGGTCGTCTCCGACCTGATCCGCACCTATCCGAACCTGTCGGTGATCGACATGAGCGCGATCATGAACCAGGTGAAGACCATTTCCGAGCAGGTGGCCGGCGCGGTTTCGTTCGTGTTCCTGTTTGCGCTGTTTGCAGGCGTGGTGGTGCTGTACGCGGCGATCGCCTCCACGCAGGACGAGCGGCTGTACGATGCGGCAGTGATGCGCACGCTGGGCGCGCGGCGCGGACAGATCCGCGCCATGCAGGCGGCCGAATTCGTCGCCATCGGCGCGCTGGCCGGCGGCGTGGCGAGCCTGGGCGCGCTGGCGGTCTCGGCGCTCATCGCCGAGCGTGTCATCAACGTGCCGTATGAGATGAACGCGTGGATTCCATTGATCGGCGTGGGGCTGGGCGGATTGGGCATCGCGCTGGCGGGCCTGATCGGCACACGCAAGGCGCTCGACGCGCCACCGTTGGCCACCATTCGAGGGCTGGCATGACAAACTCAAGCACTGGCGCGGCGTTTGGGGCGAAAAGGGCGGGAAAAGCGCGCGGGATCTGGAGTTTTGCTGTTGAAATCGATTCGCGCAGAGGACGGCCAGCGCCATGAACCTGATCCTGTGGCGTCACGCCGAGGCGGAGGACTTCGCGCCCAACGACTCGGCGCGTGCGCTCACGCCGCGTGGCCAGCGCCAGGCGGCGCGCATGGCCGAATGGCTGCAGGGCCAACTCGGCGAATCGCTCAAGGACTGGCGCGTGGTCGCAAGCCCGGCGCTGCGCGCGCAGCAAACCGCACGCGCCCTGGGCCTGCCGGTCGAAACGGTGGATTCAATCGCGCCGGATGCCGAGCCGCAGTCGATCCTCGACGCCGCGCAGTGGCCGGAGGCCGAGCGCGACACCATCGTGACTGGTCACCAGCCGACGCTGGGCCGCGTCGTCGCGCACCTGTTGCATGGCGCGGACGGCGCGGTGTCGGTGAAAAAGGGCGCGATGTGGTGGTTCGAGGTGCGCGAACGCGAGGGGCGGCGCGAACTGCGGCTACGGGCGATGGTAGCGCCGGACAACGCGTGAATTGCCCGCGCCGGCGGGCGGTGAAGGCTAGGGCGTGTCCAGCCCCAGCACCTCGAAGGGCATGCCCACCGATTTCCATTCCTTCGCCTCCTCGCCCAGCTCATAGGCGGTGAGGCTGTGCAGCGCCAGCCACGCCGCATCGGCACTGAGGCGCCACACCCCATTGACCACCGCGAGCGTGAACAGCTGGGGTGCCACGCTGCGGCGGCTGCGCGACAACAAGACCGCCAGGCGCAGGCACAGGACTGGCAGGGCAAGCGCCGGATTGCGGCGCAAGTCTTCGGCCACCTTGGCCAGCTTGCCGCGTTGTGACAGTACCAGCGTCGCGAGCGCCGCCTGTTCGCGCTTCGAGAACCCAGGCAGGTCGGCGTTGCCGATGATGTAGGCCGAATGCTTGTGAAAGTTGGCCTGCGCGATCGCGGCCCCGGTCTCGTGCAGGCGCGCGGCCCAGTCAAGTTGCTGGCGCAGGTCCATCCCGGCCTCGGCATGCGCGGCTGCCGCATCGTGCCCCACGCCCTGGTCGAACAGCGCCAGCGCGACGCGCGCGACGCGGTCGGCCTGCGGCAACTCCACGTGGTAGCGCTTCATCATGGCAGTCACGCTCGAATCGCGGATGTCGACCTGCTGCGTGCGGCCGAGGAGGTCATGCAGCACGCCGTCGCGCAGGGCGGTGTCCGCGACGGCCATGCGCTCGAGCTTGAGTTCCTCGAAGATGGTGACCATGATCGCCAGCCCGCCGGGCAGCACCGGCACACGGTCGCCCTTCACGCCGGGCAGCGCGAGGTCGCGAAAGCCGCCGGCCTTCAGCGCCTTTTCGCGCAGCCACTGCAGGCCCTCGAGCGTGATGTCGCCATTGCTGACCGCGTTGGCCTCGAGGATCTGGCTCAACGCCTTGGCCGAGCCGCTGGAGCCGATGGCCTCGTCCCAGCCCTCGTCGAGGAAGCGCTTGGCCATCTGCTCGATCTCGCGCCGCGCCGCCAGCTGGGCCTCGCGGAAGCGCTTCTTGTCCATGCCGCCGGCGGGAAAGTGGCGCTCCGAGTAGCTCACGCAGCCCATGTACAGGCTCTCGAGCACCTTGGGCTTCAAGCGGTGCCCGACGATGAACTCGGTGGAGCCGCCCCCGATGTCCACCACCAGCCGCTGGCGCTGCGAGGGCGGCAGCGACTGCACGACGCCCAGGTAGATCAGCCGCGCCTCCTCGCGCCCGGCGATGATTTCGATCGGAAACCCCAGCGCGGCTTCCGCCTGCGCGACGAACGCCTTGGCGTTCTTGGCCACGCGCAACGCGTTGGTGCCGACCACGCGCACCGCTTCCGGCGGCAGGTCGCGCAGGCGCTCGCCGAAATTCTTCAGTACCGCCAGCGCGCGCGCGCCCGTTTGCGGGTCGATGGACTTGTCCGCCGTCACGCCGGCGCCGAGGCGCACGGTTTCCTTCAGCGCGTCGAGCGGGTAGAGGTGCCCGTCGGTGACGCGTGCGATCTGCAGGTGGAAACTGTTGGAGCCCAGGTCGACGGCGGCCAGCACCGTGGGGTTCAGGGGATGCTTGGGGGACGTCCGGGTGGGATGGGCCAAACTCTGGACTCCGCGCGGGGTTTCAGGCGTTTTGGCCCCGGAAGGCGCGCCAGGTATGGGGTTTGTTGATTCGTGCGCTTACCAAAGCTTCCACCACGGCGTCTTCGACGAACCGGGTGCCGCCACCATGACGTTGTTCGGAAAATTCTTCTGCAGCACGCGGCGCACGTTGTCGGCCAGTGTCTTCTGTCCCATCGCCTCGTATGCCTGGATGGTGACCATCAGCGCGTCCTCGTTGGCCGGGGCCTGCGGGTAGCGCTTCATCACGTTCTCCGCGCGATTCACCGCCGCCACGTAGGCGCCGCGCGCGTAGTAATAGCGCGCCACGGAAACATCGGACCGCGCCAGCGAGTTCACCAGGTAGGCCATGCGCTTGCGCGCATCCTCGGCGTAGATGCTCTCCGGAAAGCGCACCACCAAATCCTTGAACACTTCGAAGGATTCGCGCAGCGACTTCGGGTCGCGCTCGGATGGGTCGAGGTTGAGCATGTCGCCGAAAATGCCCAGGTCCGGCTTGAAGTATGCCAACGCCTTGATGTAGAGCGCGTAGTCGACGTTCGGGTGGTTGGGGTAGAGCTTCATGAACTTGTCCGCCGCGGTCACGGAGGCGGCGGTTTCGTTGTCCATGTAGTTGGCGTAGGCGATGTCGAGGGTGGCCTGCTGGGCATAGCGGCCGAACGGGAACTTGGCCTCCAGCGCCTCATAGGCCTTGACCGCGCCCATGTAGTTGCCCGAGTCGAGCTCGGCCTTCGCGTTCCGGTAATGCTGTTCCACGGTCCAGTTCCGCGGGTCGACCTTTTCCCCGAACATGCCGCAGCTGGCGAGGAACAGCGCGCCCAGGGCGGCAAGGATTGCGATGCGTCGTGTCATACTGAAAACCATGTCCGGTACGGAAATTGAAGACGAGGATTATAGCCCGGCGGACCTTCTTCCCCACCCCGGGAGCGCAGGCCCCGCCGGGGTTCAGACGGTCGAATTCCGCGTGCCGCTGACGCACGCCGGCCTGCGGCTGGACCAGGTGCTTGCCGACCTGCTGCCCGGCCATTCGCGCAGCCGCCTGGCCGTGTTCGTAAAGGACGGCGCAGTGACCGTCGATGGCGCAGTGGCGCAGCCCAAGACCAAGGTGCTGGGCGGCGAGGCGATACGCGCCCGGTTGTCCCCACGCGAAGAGGACCAGGCCTTCGTGCCCCAGGACATCGCCCTGCCGATCATTTTCGAGGACGACAGCGTGCTGGTGATCGACAAGCCGGCCGGGCTGGTGGTGCACCCGGCGGCCGGCAACTGGCGCGGCACGCTGCTCAATGGCGTGCTGTTCCACCATCCGGCCGCGGCCCGCATCCCGCGCGCCGGCATCGTGCACCGGCTGGACAAGGACACCAGCGGCGTCCTGGTGGTGGCCAAGACCGAGGCGGCGCAGGTGGCGCTGGTCCGCCAGCTCCAGGCGCGCAGCGTTTCCAGGACCTACGTGGCCCTGGTGCGCGGCTTGGTGGACAACGAGGGGACGGTGGACGCACCGATCGGGCGCCATCCGCACCAGCGGACCCGCATGGCGGTGCTCAAGCGCGGCGATGCCGGCGGAAAACCCGCGATCACGCACTACCGCGTCATCGACCGGTACACCTACCACACGCTGGTCGAGTGCCGGCTCGAAACCGGCCGCACGCACCAGATCCGCGTCCACATGCAGTCCATCGGGTTCCCCTTGGAGGGCGACCCGCTCTACGGCGGGACGATGACCGGCATCAACCCGGAGGCACGCGACATCATCCGCGCCTTCGGGCGCCAGGCACTGCATGCGCGCCGCCTTGCGTTCGAGCACCCGGCCAGCGGCAAGCCGGTGCAGTTCGAGGCCCCGGTGCCGGCGGACATGCGCGCCTTCATCGACGACATGGCGGCATTGCCGTGAGCGGCGCATGATCGAGGACGGCGTGTTCCTTCGCCCAGACTGGCCGGCGCCCGGCGGCGTCGATGCCTGGTTCACCACGCGGGCCGGTGGCGTGAGCCCCGGGCCGTACGCCTCGCTCAACCTCGGTTTGCATGTCGGCGACGACGCAACGCGCGTGGCGCACAACCGGCAGGTGGCGCTGCGCGGGCTCGCGGCGCAACCGGTGTGGCTGCAACAGAACCACGGCACCTCGGTGGCGGATCTCGATGACGGGCCCCCGTTGGCGCCGGCGGATGCCGCGGTGACCTCGCGGCCGGGCAGGGTGTGCACCGTGCTGGTGGCCGATTGCCTGCCGGTGTTCTTTTGCGATCGCGCGGGAACGCGCGTGGGGGTGGCGCATGCCGGGTGGCGCGGGCTGGCCGCGGGCGTGCTCGAGGCCACCGTGCGTTCGATGCGCGTGGCCCCGCGCGAGTTGTTGGCCTACATCGGCCCGGCCATCGGCCGCGCGGCCTTCGAGGTCGGCGGCGAGGTCCGCGCGGCGTTCTGCGACACCGATCCGCGCGCCGGCGCCGCGTTCGACGCAAGGCCGGACCAGCCGGGCAAGTTCCTGGCGGATCTGCCGGCGCTGGCGCGCATGCGCTTGCAGGCCAGTGGCATCGAGGACGTGCGCGGCGGGGAGCGCTGCACATTCGCCGACCCGGCGCGGTTCTTTTCCTATCGCCGCGACGGCGTGACCGGCCGCATGGGGGCGTTCATCCATCTTCATCCCGGGGCGCGCTGATAGAATGCGCCGCTGCGTTTTCCGCCCGTCCTCGCCCCGTGTGTTGGTGCCGCGGCGTGGGGTGGAAAGACGGCGACCCTGCCCATGACCCTTGCCTACATCATCCTCGCCAGTCTGGCGGGGGGCCTGATCTCCGCTGCCCTGGCGGCCCTGGTGGCGTGGCGCGCGCAGCCGCGGTTGATTCCATTGTTCGTGAGCTATGCGGTGGGCGCCCTGCTGGGCGTGGTGTTCCTCGACTTGATGCCGCACATTTTCGAGAAAGGCGGCCAGCAGCACCAGGCCGCCGCCTGGATCCTGGTGGGCATCCTGGCCTTCTTCGTCCTCGAAAAGCTGGTGCTGTGGCGCCATGACCACGACCACGGCGCGGCGGCGGAGCAGGCCGCGTCGGCGATGGATGCAGGGCACCACGGCCATGGCCACGCCCATGCATCGCACGACGGGCACGCCCATGGCCGCGCCACCAGTGCGTGGTCGGTCATCATCGGCGACGGCTTCCACAACTTCACCGACGGCTTCGCCATCGCCACCGCCTTCATGGCCGACACCCGGCTGGGCGTGGTGACCGCGATCGCCATCGTGGCGCACGAGCTGCCGCAGGAACTGGGCGACTTCCTGGTGCTGCTGAATTCGGGATTCAGCAAGTCGCGTGCGCTGTTCTGGAACGTGATGTCGAGCCTGGCCACGCTGGCCGGCGCGCTGCTGGCGTACTTTGCGCTGAACGCCTTTGCCGGCTGGTCCCACGTATTCCTGTGCATCGCGGCGTCCAGCATGATCTACGTGGCCATCGCCGACCTGATCCCCGGACTGCACCGCAAGAGCTCGATCGGCGACTCCTTGAAGCAGATCGCGCTGATTGCGCTGGGAGTAGGGTCTATCCTGATGGTGAAGGAACTGATCGGCCACTGATCGGCGCCCTTGCGCGATAATCGGGCGACGCCGCCTCCACATCGGGAGCCCCATGAGCAGCCCCTCGCCCGGATTCGATCTGGGACAGTTCCTTTCCACCTTGCGCGAGTCCGGCACGCGCTGGATCCAGGGCATGGGATCGATTCCCGCGCCCGGCAACTTGAACGAAGCGTGGCAGCGGGCGCTGCACGCCCTGCAGAACGAGCCGGCAAAACTGGCGTCCATCCAGAAGCGCTTTGTCGACGAGCAGCAGCGCGTGATGCAGGCCCTGGGGTCGGAGAACGGCGGCGCACTGGCCTCGGCGCAGGACAAGCGGTTCGCCGGCGAGGCGTGGCAGTCGGCACCGCAGTTTCGCTACCTGGCGGAGTCTTACCTGGCGGCCTCACGGCTGCTGCTGCAGAGTATCGACGACCTCGGCCTGCCGCAGGACGCCCGCCAGCGCATGCGCTTTTTCGCCAAGCAGTACCTCGACGCGGTATCGCCGGCCAATTACCTGCTGACCAATCCCGAGGCGCTCAAGGCGGCCATCGATTCGAAGGGCGAGACGCTCAAGGCCGGGCTGGAAAACCTGCGCGGCGACATGGAAAAGGGCCACATTTCCATGACCGACGAGTCGGCGTTCGCCATCGGCCGCAACATCGCGCTGACGCCGGGGTCGGTGGTGTTCGAGAACGAGATCTTCCAGCTGATCCAGTACGCGCCGTCCACCAAGGAAGTGCACCTGCGGCCGCTGCTGTTCGTGCCGCCGTGCATCAACAAGTTCTACATCCTTGACCTCACGCCGGAGAATTCGTTCGTGCGCTATGCCGTGTCGCAGGGGCATACGGTGTTCCTGGTGTCGTGGCGCAACGTGCAGGCCGCGCAGGGAAACCTGACCTGGGATGACTACCTCGCCGACGGCGTGGTGAAGGCCATCGACACGGTGCGCATCATCACCAACGTCGAGAAGATCAACGTGCTCGGCTTTTGCGTCGGCGGCACGCTGCTGGCGTGCGCCCTGGCCATCCTGCGGCGCATGGGCCACGACGTGGTGGAGAGCGCCACCTACCTCACCACGTTCACCGATTTTTCCGATGTCGGCGACATCGCCGCGTACATCGACGAGGCCTTCGTGCGACGCCGGGAATCGGAGGTCGGCCATGGCGGCGTGGTCAACGGGTCGGATCTTGCGTTCGCGTTCTCGTCGCTGCGCGCCAACGAGCTGATCTGGAACTACGTGGTCAACAACTACCTGAAGGGCGGCAAGCCGCCGGCGTTCGACCTCCTATACTGGAATTCCGACAGCACCAACCTGCCCGGCCCCTGGTATTGCTACTACCTGCGCAACACCTACCACGAGAACAACCTGATCCAGCCTGACCGGCTCACCATGTGCGGCGTGCCGCTGGACCTGTCCTATGCCGACATGCCGGCCTTCGTGTTCGCGGCCAAGGAGGACCACATCGTGCCCTGGCGCTCGGCCTACTCGAGCGCGACCTTCCTGGGCGGTGAGGTCGAGTTCGTGCTCGGCGCCTCGGGCCACATCGCCGGCGTGGTCAACCCGGCGTCGAAAAACAAGCGCAGTTATTGGCGCGGCGGTGAGGTGGGTGCCGACCACCTGAAGTGGTTTGCGCAAGCCGCCGAGACCGAGGGCAGCTGGTGGCCGCACTGGATCGACTGGCTGGAGGGCTTCAGTGGCAGAATGATCCCGGCCCGGCGCAAGCTGGGCAATTCGCAGTTGCGGCCGATCGAACCGGCGCCGGGTCGGTATGTGAAGGCACAGGCGTAAGCCGAACAAAAACACGAGGAGGATGGAATGGCACAACGCATTGCACTGGTCACGGGCGGCATGGGCGGTTTGGGCGAGGCGATCTGCATGAAACTCGCCCGCATGGGCATCAAGGTCGTGGTCACGTATTCGCCGAGCAACACCAAGGCCGAGGGGTGGCTCAAGGAGATGGCGGCGCGCGACTACCACTTCCACGCCTATCCGGTCGACGTGTCGGACTACGATTCGAGCGCCAAATCGGTGGCGCAGATCCAGAAGGAAGTCGGGCCGATCGACATCCTGATCAACAATGCCGGCATCACGCGCGACACGACGTTCAAGAAGATGAGCAAGGTCGACTGGGACGCGGTGATGAAGACCAACCTCGACAGCGTGTTCAACATGAGCAAGCCGGTGGTCGACGGCATGGTCGAGCGCGGCTGGGGGCGTGTCATCAACGTGTCGTCGGTGAACGGCCAGAAGGGCGCCTTCGGCCAGACCAACTACTCTGCGGCCAAGGCCGGCATGCACGGCTTTACCAAGGCGCTGGCGCTGGAAGTGGCCAAGAAGGGGGTCACCGTCAACACCATTTCACCCGGCTACATCGGCACCGCCATGGTCAAGGCCATTCCCGAGGACGTGCTGAACTCCAAGATCCTGCCGCAGATCCCGGTGGGCCGCCTCGGGCGTCCCGAGGAAGTGGCCGGCCTGTGCGCCTACCTGGCCTCCGATGAGGCAGCGTTCCTGACCGGTGCGAACATCGCCATCAATGGCGGGCAGCACATGTTTTGACCATCTCGATGGTCAAATGAAAAAAGGGCGCCACAGGCGCCCTTTTTCATTTCGAATCCAAGTCAAGTTCTTGAACCACGGAGGACACAGAGAACACAGAGAAACCCTCAGGCTTTCCTCTGTGATCTCTGTGTCCTCTGTGGTTCAGGATCTTTCGATACACTGCTCGAGCGGTTCGCCTATGCGTACATGTGCAGGCCGCCGTTGACCGAGATGTTGGCGCCGGTGATGTAGCTCGAGGCATCCGAGGCGAGGAAGGCGATCGCGTTGGCGATGTCCTCTGGTGTTCCCATGCGGCCGGCCGGGATGCCGCCGACGATCTCCTCGCGGATGTCGTCGCGGATGGCACGGGTCATGTCGGTGTCGATGTAGCCCGGTGAAACGGCATTGACCGTCACGCCCTTGCGGATCACCTCGTAGGCCAGCGACTTGGTGAAGCCCAACACGCCAGCCTTGGCCGCCGAGTAGTTGGTCTGGCCGAACTGGCCCTTCACGCCATTGACGGAGGAAATGTTGATGATGCGTCCCCAGCCGCGCTCGACCATCCCTTCGATCACGTGCTTGCTGGTGTTGAACACGCTGGTGAGGTTGGTGGCGATGACTGCGTGCCAGGCCTCGGGTGACATCTTGCGCAGGGTGGCGTCGCGGGTGATGCCGGCGCAATTGACCAGGATGCTGATCGGGCCGTGGGTGGCCTCGATCGCGCGCACCATGGCGCCCGTGGCCTCGAAGTCGGTGACATCGCCGAACGCGATCGCGGTGCAGTCGCCGTTGAATCCGGCCGCGGCCATCTCGTCCTGCCAGCGCGTCTCGGAGCCCGGGACCACGTAGTTGGCCACCACGAAGTGGCCATTCTGGACCAGGGTCTTGCAAATGCCGGTACCGATGCCGCCGACGCCGCCGGTGATGAGTGCGATCTTCTTGTCCATGTGCTTGTTTTCAGCCCGTGTGGATCGTGTGGGCCGCCGCCAAAAAAAAGCCCCGAAAATCGCTTTCCGGGGCTTCGAAGCCTAATCGTTTGATTAGGAGGAGGAGACGGCGTCCTTCGTGTTCCGAAGGATGGATTACTTGCGCTTGGTGGCCTTGGCAACCGTGGCGGTTTGCTCGGTCGCGGTCTTGAACGCGTTGTCGGCGAACGAGGCGACCTGCTTGCCGGCCTTGCTGATGTTGTCGAAAGCGGCGGTGGAGGCGGCGACGCCGGACTTCAGCGCGGCGAAGGCAACGTCGGTGCCGGCCGGGGCGTTCTTGGCAGCCTTGTCGATGCCTTCAACGACCTGCTTCTGGAACGCCGAGACGCGCTCTTCGACCAGGGCGGAATACTGCACTTGCGCCGCGTTGCTGATGTCGTAGAAGTTCTTCGCGTAGCCGACCACGAACTCGAGGCCGGTTTCAGCGGTCTTGGTGCGCAGGTTGGTCAGGTCCTGGACGTCCTTCACGGCGGCCACGGCCTTGGTGCCCTTGGCGGCTTCATCGAAGCCCACCTTGGCGGCTTCCATGTTCAGGGCGAACAGGCGTTCGGTGCTGTCGAAACCGACCTTGGCAAACTTGGCGGCGGCGTCCACGATGGACTTGGAAAAGTCGCCGAAATGCTCGGTGCCGAAATTCATGGTGTTCATGGTGTGCTCCAATGTAAGGGGGAAAGATGACGAAACGGTGAACGCGGGGAATTCCGCGCCTGCCACAGAAATCTTTGCGGCGCATCCAAGCTTGGAAAGCTCGTTTTGCTGCGCTGCACAATTCCTAATATAGGGATGAGGAACCGCAAAGTCAAGCGATTATTTGTGCGGTGCAATATTGTGGGAATTTGGCACCGCAACACGCCAAAAATGCTAAGATAATCAAGCAAATAGACGGGCGGAGCGTCCACCTGCGCCCGCCCATCCGCCCCACTTGCGCGATTGCGCCCGGAGAGTCCACCGTGTCACGCATCATCAAGAAATACCCGAATCGCAGGCTGTACGATACCGAGACCAGTGCCTACATCACGCTGGCTGACGTCAAGCAGTTCGTCCTTGAAGCGCAGCCGTTCGAGGTTCAGGACGCAAGGAGCGGCGAAAACCTGACGCGCTCGATCCTGCTGCAAATCATCCTCGAGGAGGAAAGCGGTGGGGTACCGATGTTCTCGGCCGACATGTTGGCCAACATCATTCGCTACTACGGGCACTCCATGCAGGGCTTGATGGGAACCTACCTGGAACGCAGCATCGCCGCTTTTCACGAGGCGCAGAGGAAGTTCCAGGAGCAGACGCAGGCGATGGTCGGTGATTTCGGCAAGTCATTCGGTGGAACCATGCCCGGCCTCGGCAAGCCGATGCCCGGCCTCGATCCGCAGGCCTGGACCAAGATGATGCAAAACGCCAGCGGAGCCATGCCCGGCATGATGGGCGACTACCTCGAAAAAAGCGCATCCAGCGTGATCGGCATGCAGGAAGAACTGCGCAAGCAGGCCATGCAGATGTTTTCCACCTTTCCCTACAACCCGATGAGCCCGATGGCCGGGGCCACCCCCGCCGATGCGGAAGAAGACCCGGCGCCCAAGGGGAAGGCGAAGGGCAAACGCAAGGGCTGATCGGTTTCGCGCATGCCCCATTGCGGTGATCTCCGCAGCGCGCGACCCCGGCACCGATCGTCCTGCATGAAAGTCCTTCTCCCGGACCAAGAGTCAAGGTGACGGAGGACTGGAACCGGTCCATCCGTAGACGTGATCCATGCCCACTCAAACCCTCAAACGCATCGCCAAATCCAAAGCCCAACCGCCCAAGGTGGGCTTTGTGTCATTGGGCTGCCCGAAGGCGCTGGTCGACAGCGAACAGATCATCACCCAACTGCGCGCCGAGGGGTACGACATCGCCCCCAGCTATGACGGCGCAGACTTGGTGGTGGTCAACACCTGCGGCTTCATCGATTCCGCCGTCGAGGAATCGCTCGATGCCATCGGCGAGGCGTTGGCCGAGAACGGCAAGGTCATCGTCACCGGTTGCCTGGGTGCCAAGAAGGGCGATTCGGGCAGCAACCTGATCCAGGAAGTTCATCCGAAAGTGCTGGCCGTCACCGGCCCGCATGCCACGGACGAGGTGATGGCGCATGTGCACGCGCACCTGCCGCAGCCGCACGATCCGTTCATCGACCTGGTGCCCGCAGCCGGCATCAAGCTCACGCCGAAGCACTATGCGTACCTGAAGATTTCCGAAGGCTGCAACCACCGCTGCACGTTCTGCATCATCCCGTCAATGCGCGGCGACCTGGTCAGTCGGCCGGTGGCCAACGTCATGCAGGAAGCGGAGAACCTCGTGAAGTCCGGCGTGAAGGAGCTGCTGGTCATCTCACAGGACACTTCGGCCTATGGCGTGGACATCAAGTACCGCACCGGGTTTTGGAACGGCCGCCCCATCAAGACCCGCATGACGGAATTGTGTGGCGCGCTGGGCGAGCTCGGCGTGTGGGTGCGCCTGCATTACGTGTATCCGTACCCGCACGTGGACGAGGTCATCCCCTTGATGGCGGATGGCAAGGTGTTGCCGTATCTCGACATCCCTTTCCAGCACGCCAATGCGCGCATCCTGAAGTTGATGAAACGCCCGGCGGCGGCGGAGAAAACCCTCGAGCGCATCCACGCGTGGCGCAAGGCTTGCCCGGACCTGACGATCCGCTCCACGTTCATCGCCGGCTTCCCGGGTGAGACCGAGGCGGAGTTCCAGGAACTGCTCGATTTCCTCACCGAAGCGCAGCTCGATCGCGTCGGCTGTTTTGCGTACTCTCCCGTGGAAGGCGCGCGCGCGAACGACCTGCCCGATCCGGTGCCCGACGCGCTGCGTGCGGAGCGCCAGGCGCGCTTCATGGCGCATCAGGAAAAGATCAGTGCGGCGCGGCTGCAGGCCAAGGTCGGGCGCGAGATCGACGTGTTGGTCGATCGCCTGGCCGAGAACGACAGGAAGGAGCGCATCGCCGTGGGCCGCTCCAAGGCCGATGCACCGGAGATCGATGGGCTGGTGTACGTCACCGGTGTATCGAAAAAGGTGGCGCCGGGCGAATTCCTGCACGCGCGGGTCGTCGCGGCGCAGGCGCACGATTTGGTGGCTGAGGCTTGCACGTAGGCAGGCTTCCACCGGCAATGCCGCAAGGCACCCGCGCAACGCAGGTGTGGCGTGCGCACACTTGAAGGCCGAGCGGAATACGACTGCCCGGTTCGAAGCCGCCAAGGCTCTCCAAGCGACCGGCACGTCGCACCTGCGGCGGGCGGCGTCCTTTTTCACTGCCTGCCCGTCTGCGGCACAGGTTGATCCCGACGATTGACGGCAGGAAGCCGGCCAACGAAAGTGCTGGCCGAAACCCCCGGCCTCGCGTATAGTTCGCCGCTCGCGCCGGCATTGAGATCGATCCGGCGCGGTTTCATCGTCTCCTCCTTAGCCTTTCTCCCTGTCCCGTCCGGGACACTTTCGAAACGCAGACCGGTTGGCGCCGATGTGGTGCGGCAAGTTGCCGCAAGTGGTGCGCCGTGTTTGCCGCCGTCCCGCTGTTCCTGCGCGACGTGTTTCTTGCACAGTCTGCCGTTTGTCCTCGAATTGCCGGGGCAAAGGGCCATCGCCTGTTCGATCGTGTCGCGTCCGCGCAAGCGGGCGCATGAGAAAGGTATTGCCATGACGTTTGAATCCCTGGGCCTCGATGCCCGCATCCTGGAAGCCGTCGCCGCCGCCGGCTACGTTGACGCCACCGACGTGCAGGCGCGTGCCGTGCCCGAGGCGATCGCCGGCCGTGACTTGCTGGTGTCCTCGCAGACCGGCAGCGGCAAGACCGCCGCGTTCATGCTGCCGGCATTGCAGTTGCTTGCGACCGAGGCGTCCGCAAAGGCGCCCCGCATCCTGGTGCTGACGCCGACCCGCGAGCTGTCCATGCAGGTCACCAGGGCCGCCGAAACCTATGGCCGCCGCTTGAAGAAGATCCGCACCGTGTCCATCGTCGGCGGCATGCCGTACCCGTTGCAGAACCGTCTGTTGCGGCAGGGCGCCGACATCCTGGTCGCCACGCCGGGGCGGCTGCTCGACCAGATGCAGTCGGGTCGCATCGACCTTTCGCAATTGAAGATGCTGGTGCTCGACGAGGCCGACCGCATGCTCGACCTCGGCTTCAAGGACGACATCGAGGCGATCGTCCAGCAGACGCCGGCCACGCGCCAGACCCTGCTGTTCTCGGCAACGCTCGACGGCAACATCGCGCGCCTGGCGGCGTCGATGCTGAAAGACCCGGTGCGCATCGACGTGGCGGGCCACCAGACCAAGCACGAAAACATCGAGCAGCGCCTGCATTTCGCCGATGACCTCGGCCACAAGAACCGCCTGCTCGACCACCTGCTGCGCGACGCGGCCATGAACCAAGCCATCGTGTTCACCTCCACCAAACGCGCGGCCGACGACCTGGCCAGCAACCTCAATGAGCAGGGTTTCGCGGTGGCGGCGCTGCACGGCGACATGAAGCAGGGCGCGCGCAATCGCACGCTGCAGGCCTTGCGGCGCGGCGGGGTGCGCGTGCTGGTGGCCACCGACGTGGCCGCGCGCGGCATCGACGTGCAGGGTATTTCGCACGTCATCAATTTCGACCTGCCGCGCCAGGCCGAGGATTACGTGCACCGCATCGGCCGCACCGGCCGCGCGGGCAAGAACGGCATCGCCATTTCGCTGGCCAATGTGCGCGAGCATTTCCAAGTCAAGCTGATCGAGCGCTTCACCACGCAGCGCATTCCGGTGTCCACCATCCCGGGACTCGAACCGAAGCAGGCCGTGGCGGCCAAGCCGGGCCGCGCCCCCGAGGCCCGCAAGCCGGTGCGCAGCACCTCCAAGCCGGGTCATTTCAATGGCGGGTGGAAGCCCGCCAGCCAAGGCTTCGGCAAGGACGGCGCTCGCCGGGGCACGACACCGCGCGATCGTTGATCGTGGCATGACGGCCGCGGCCGTGAGCGAGCCTCGGTCGTGAAGCGGCCGGCCACGCGCCGGGGCCGAATGAGGGAACATGGCGGCCGGGATTTCAATCGTCACCGGGACCGCCATGAACCATCTCGAACAGAACCGTCATTCGTGGAACGCCGGCATCATGGCCGGAAGCGTCTGGGCACAGCCGGTGGATACGCAGGTCATCGCGAAGGCGCGTGCGGGAACCTGGGACGTCTGGCTCACGCCGAAAACGCCGGTGCCCAAGGCGTGGCTCGGCGATGTGCGCGGCAAGGAGGTGCTTTGCCTCGCCTCCGGGGGCGGGCAGCAGGTGCCGGTATTCGCGGCAGCCGGCGCGCGGGTTACGAGCTTCGACCTGTCCGACGTTCAACTGGCCAAGGACCAGGCAGTGGCGGACCGCGAGCGGCTCGACATACGGTGCGTGCAGGGCGACATGGCGGACCTGGGTGCGCTGGACGGCGAATCGTTCGACTTGATTTTCCATCCGGCAGCCAACGTCTTCGTGCCGGACCTCAGGCCGGTCTGGGCGGGTTGCCATCGGGTCTTGCGCCCGGGCGGCGCATTGCTCGCCGGGTTCATGAACCCCGCGCTGTTCCTATTCGACCACGAAGAGGCTTCACGTACAGGCGAACTGCGTGTCAAGTACACGTTGCCCTATGCCGACGTTGACCAGCTGGATGCGGCCACCTTGGTGGCCAAGCGCGAAGCCGGGGATGTGCTCGAGTTCAGCCATTCCCTGACCACCCAGATCGGCGGCCAGGCGGATGCCGGATTCGCCATCACCGGGTTATTCGAGGATCACTGGCATGACGACACTTGGCTGTTCAGCCGCCATGCGCCCGTGAGCATCGCCACGCGCGCTGTGCGAGGATGAATCCGCGTTTCCGACCTCAGTGGCCAATTCGTGTACGGCATGCCATTCCCGCGTGCTGAATAATTCGCAAATTTGCCGTGCGGTTGTCGTGGCCGTGCGCGATCGACGGTATTCGATCCAAGCTAACCGTTAGTCCCAGTTGCAGTGCGCGCGTAAAATTGTGAGATGTCCTCCCTCGCCCCCGCCTCCTCCTTCAGGGCAGATGCCACGACCATTTCCGTCGTCGGATTCGCGCACGGCACCTCGCACTTCTTCCACTTGATGATCCCGCCGCAGTTACCGCTGATTCAACGTGGAATTCAGCCTGGGCTTTGCCATTGCAGGCAATCTGGCCACGATTTTCTTTGTAATATGTCGTGGGTCAGGCGATGAAAGTAATCCCAAGTCATGACTACGAATCTTGCTTTGGATTTGACTTGCATACCCAGAGGCTGGCCCAGCAGGGTTGCATCGCAAACCCACTGCAATAGACCAGCCAGTGCCCTGCGTCAGGGTGCGCCGGCGGGTATGTCCTGAGAAGCTCGTGCCTCTGAGGGGTTACACTCGCCAACCAAGTGCAAGCATATTGATCGGAGGTGGACGTGGATGGATCATTCAATCCATGCGTCAGCGTCATCATTCCGGCACTGAACGAAGCTCGGCGCATTGCGGAAGTCGTCAAATATGCGCGCAGCGATCCAGCTACGGCCGAAGTCGTGGTTATCGACGACAGTTCCGTTGACGACACGGCAAGCTTAGCGGCAGCGGCCGGGGCAAGGGTCTTGACCAGCAGCATGCTGGGGAAGGGTGCCTCAATGTTCGACGGTGTCCAAGCGGCCGAGCACGATCTGCTGGTCTTTCTGGATGGGGATCTTGCGGGTTTGCGCGCCGGCATCATCTCGGACATGATCGGTCCGTTGGTCAAGGACGAAGCAGACTTTGTGAAGGCGCGCTTCGGCAGAAGCGGTGGACGCGTCACAGAATTGACTGCGAAACCGATGCTCAAGGTGTTCTTTCCCGAGCTAGCGCACTTTGCGCAGCCTTTGGGCGGCGTGATTGCCGCGCGAAAGAAATTACTGAGCAATATCCGTTTTGAAGCGGGCTACGGCGTGGATATCGGACTGATGTTGGACTCGCACCGCATTGGCGCGCGCCTGGCGGAAGTCGATATCGGCTCGCTGGAACACGACAGCCAATCCCTGCTGGACCTGACGTTCATGGCGAACGAAGTCGCACGCGTCATCTATTCCCGTGCACGCGCAATGGGCCGGCTTAACGTTGAACAGATCGTGGCGATGTACGAAACGCAGCGGCAGGCCTCGGCCGAACTGGACTACGTATTGACCAGGCGTCGCCAGCGACATCGGGTGCTGCTGTTGGACATGGATGGCACCGTGACCCCATCGCGTTTTGTGGTGGAGATGGCGCGCTTCAGCGGACGTGAAGCCGATCTCATGCAATTGCTCGACGATCCCGCCAGCGATGCCGTCACCCGCAGCGAAAAAATTGCCGCACTGTTCCGCTTTGTTCACCAGCAGGATTTCGAACGCGTCGCGCTGAAGATGGCACTGCGGCCCGGCGTGATCGAATTTGTGAACCAGATGCGCCGTGCCGGTTTCATGGTGGGATTGCTGAGCGACAGTTACTTTGTGGCAGCCGAAATCGTTCGGCGACGCCTGTTTGCCGATTTTGCCTTGGCGCACACCCTCCAATTCGATTCGGAAGTGTGTTCCGGGCAAGTGCGTTTGAACTCGGCGTTTCTGGCCAGGTCCGGGGAGCCCGGTGCCGCCGTTTGCAAGAGCCGCGTGCTGACGCGAATCCGCGAGGATATTTCCGAGCCCAGGGTTACCGAATGCTGGGCGATCGGTGACAACTTGAATGACATGGAAATGCTTCGAAGCGCGGACCGGGCCTTTGCCATCGAACCCAAGTCCCTGGCCATCGCCGCAATCCCGGGAATCACGATCATCGAATCCTTCAACGACCTGCTTCAGCACGTCCCGGCGCGGCCATGACCCGGGGGTTGAATGTCCACGCTTGATTGGGTGGTCATCGCGGTATATCTGACGCTCACACTTGCGTTGTCCGGCTGGCTTGCGAGACGCCAGACCTCGCCCGCGGATTACTACGTGGGCGGTCGCACGTTGCCTTCTTGGGCGCTGGCCGTGTCGATCCTTGCGACACAGTCGTCTTCAAATTCGTTCATCGGCATTCCGGCGTACGTGGCCTTGGTGCCCGGTGGCGGATTGAACTGGCTTCAATACGAATTGATGGTGCCCCTGGCGATGATCGTGGTGATGGTGACGCTGGTCCCGGTACTCAGGGGGTTGGCCGTCATCAGTGTATTTGAATACCTCGAAAAGCGATTTGACCGGCCGACGAGGATGGTCCTCAGTGCGATTTTCCTGTTGTCCCGGGGATTGGCAACGGGGGTGGCCCTTTATGCCATGGCACTTGTCGTGGAAGTCTGCACAGGCCTCCCATTGCACTGGGCCATCGTGATTGCGGGCGGTGTCACCGTTGTCTATGACGTGATGGGCGGTATGCGCGCGGTCGTGTGGACCGATGTCATCCAGATGTTTGTTCTCCTCGCCGGGATTGTTATTTGCATTCAGGTTGCCGTCGACATTGCCGGGGGGGATGCCACCATCCTTGTCTTGCAGGATCCCTCGCGCCTTGCCGCGATTGAATGGGGTGTGGGCCTCGGTGATGGCGCGAAGGCACCGTTTTGGGGATTTATCGCAGGCGGGCTTGTGCTCTACATCAGCTATTACGGCGTGGATCAAAGCCAGGCGCAGCGGACGCTCTCCTCCACCAATATTTCCGGTGCCCAAAAGGCGTTGCTCTTCAACGGGTTTGCACGGTTTCCCCTCACGTTGGCGTATGCGGTGCTTGGACTGGCGATCGGTGCGGTAGCACTGCGCCAGCCGGAATTGCGAAATGCAGTGCCTGACAACCGCCTCGACCTGCTGGTTCCGCGATTCATTGAAATGTACCTGCCCAGCGGAATCCGCGGCATCGTGGTGGCGTCGATCCTTGCAGCAGCGATGTCAAGCCTGGACTCCGCGTTGAACAGTCTATCCGCAGCAACAATGCGTGATTTTGTGGAGCCCCGTGTGGGCCCGGAAAAGGCGTTGCAAGCCAGTCGCTTCGTGACTTTCGTTTGGGGCGTCGTTATTGTTGCTTTTGGGCTGACCGTGGGTGGATTTGCCACCAGTGTGGTCGAAGGAATCAATCGCATTGGGGCATTGTTCTACGGCCCCCTGCTTGCAGCGTTTGCTTGCGGAATTCTCGATGCACGGGCCAGGGGGCCAGCCGTGCTGGCCGGCGTTTTTGCGGGCCTCGCGGTGAATCTGTCTCTTGCCTATTTCCTGGGCGCCGCCATTTTCTGGATGTGGTGGAATGTCTCGGGGCTGGGCGTGGCAGTGATGGTGACCTGGCTGGGCAGCCGGATGATGGCACCACCGAATGCAGCCAATTTGAATGGAACGACGCTGAGTGCGGAATTGCTTTGGCGCCACATTGGTCGCGCGCGCGTTGCCATGTGGATGCTGACGATCTGGGCCGTGCTGATGGCGGCTGTGGCCTTGTGGCTGGGTGTACGATGAAGTCTGCCGTGCGAAATGGAACTGCACAGGAAATTGAACAAAGGCATTAGATGTCGCTCAGACAGTTCATGTCGCTCAGAAATCTGACTCGCGCGCTCTCCGCAGTCAAAGAAGGTGTCACGCATGGGTGGGTTGAGACCGCACGTGCACTTGGCATTGAAGAAGATCTCTACGCGAATCCCTTGCATCGGCCGCTTGATCGTCCGGTCAGGGTGATCTTGATTGGTGCCGGCCATCGCGGCTCGATCTATGCCGGATTCGCGCTGAGATTCCCGAATGAAATGCGCGTGTTGGCCGTCGCCGACTCCAATTTAAAGCGTTTGAACCGATTGGCAGACGCTCACGAATTGCCGCCCGAATCCCGGCATGAAAATTGGGAATCAGCGCTGGCGTCACCGGGACAGGCGGATGCCGTCATCATCGCGACCCCAGACAACTTGCACACGGCACCCTGCTTGCGCGCCTTGGAACTTGGCTATGACGTGCTTCTTGAGAAACCCATTGCGCCGACGGAGGCCGAGTGCCGGCAGATTCTTGAGAAGGCCAAATCGACCGGCCGCATTGTCGGCGTTTGCCATGTGCTGCGCTACACGCCGTATTTTCGCGAGATCAAGGCATTGCTCGACAAACGCTTGATCGGCGAAATCATCAGCATCCAGCACCTTGAGCCCATCGAACACGTGCACATGAGCCACTCCTACGTCAGGGGACTTTGGCGCAACAGCAAACGCGCCACGCCCATCATCCTGGCGAAGTCCTGCCACGACACGGACATCATCCGATGGTTGGTCGGCGAACATGCCGACAACGTGCATTGCTTTGGCAACCTCAAGTGGTTTACCGGCGCCAACGCGCCGCCGGGCAGTACGCCCCGGTGCACGGACGGGTGCAGTGTGGAACACGAATGCCCGTATTCCGCATTGCAGATTTACCTGCGGGACCGGAAGAGGCTTTACGTGTTCGACCTCCCTGAGGACACGACCCTGTGGGATGCGGTGATCCTTGAAGGGCTGAAAACGTCGGACTACGGCAGGTGTGTCTACCGGATGGATAACGACCAGCCCGATCATCTCACGGTGAACATCCTGTTTCGCAACGGGATTACTGCGGCTTTCTCCATGGAGGCATTCGTCTCCTACGAGGGGCGGCGCACCCGGATCATGGGCTCCCTGGGGGACATCACGGGAGACATGGAGAGCTTTACGTTGACGACCTTCAAGGATGGGCGCCGCAATTCGTGGAGCATGAAGACCGATGCCCACGGCGGCGGCGATCACCCAATGGTCCGCGACTGGGTACAAGCCGTGGGCCAAAGAAACCCAGCACTGTTGAGTTCAACGATTGATGAGTCCGTCGAAAGCCACTTGATGGCCTTCGCTGCAGAACGTAGCCGCCTGATGCGGACGATCGAGGACGTCAGAATTTAGGTCGATTTCCGTTTCGCTGTGGCTGGCACGTTATGAAGGGGAGTCTTGGCACTTTCTTCATGAGGACGCTGTCGTTGAGTCCGGTTGCATCCGGCCTAATGCATGGGTGAGGGCGGGCCCAAAAGCGCGCATGACCACATTGATGCGCGCCGTGTTCTTGATTTCTGGGTGTGTAATCAACCACAAGGGAGTGCGCAGTTCGTCGATTGCATCGGAGACGGCCTGGACTTTCCTGCTCCCGTGCTCAACAAACGCCGGCAGCAACGCCATTCCCAGTCCGGCTTCCACCATCGTCAGCGCATGGAAGAAATTGTCGACCCTCAGCACCACGTTGTCCTCAGGCACCGTGCGCCCCAACCACCGATCGAACTTAAGGTCCCGCTCGTCTCGTTCGAACCCGATCCAGCCCTTGCGCTTTGACAGCTCGGCAATCGGCATCTGGGTGGGCGCCTGACCTGTGCGTTTCCGCGCAAAGATCTTGAAATCAACGTTGCCGAGTTTGCGCCCCACCAGCCAATCGGCCACATTGTCAGAGACGCGGATCGCCACGTCTGCCTCGCGTCGGCGGATGCTCGCATGTTCCCGGGAACTGGAGATTTCAATCTTGATGTCCGGAAAGATGCCCGAAAACTGTTGGAGTACCGGGGGAAGGAGCAATTGCGTGATGATCGGCGCGACACTAATGCGGACCTCACCACTGGGGCGCAGGTCCTGTCCCCGTGCGCGTGATTCCGCCGCAAGGGCCAGCGGAAGGAAGGATTCGGCTGCCTGAGCAATTTCCAGTCCGGCTGTGGTCAACGTGTACTTTCCTCGCACACGATCGAATAGACGGGTCCTGAAATGCGACTCGATCGCTTCGAGTTTCCTGAGGAGGGTCGCATGGGTCATGTTGAGCACCTTGCAGGCCTTCGCCACGCTGGCATGACGCGCAGTGACGAGGACGATCTGGAAGTCAGTCCACGGAAGATTGTTTGTGGAAGGCTTCGTCGGCACGCGGCGTCCGGATTCAGGGGAGTTCAAGTAATTTTCAATTTCGATAAGTCACATTTGGAAAATTGTACGTTACTTTTCATTTTTGATAAGTAAAGATGGGTGACGGAAAACTTCAAGCGGTGAGCGGTGGCAAGTCGCCGTTCCCTCATCAACCTAACTGAGAAAGGTCACGCCATGATCGAAATCCTGAAGGTGGACGTCGCGTTGAAGAACATCGAAACCGCGGAATTGGATGATCTGATCCGCCGCGTTGACGATATCAATCACAGCTACACGGCGGTTGCCGCCAAGATGGGCCAACTGTATTTGCATGCGGACGAGCGACATGTGTCTTCGCTGACTGAAAGGCTGGACAAGCCGATGCGCAACGCGTCCGAGAATCAACAGTCGTTTGCGGCCATTCTTGACGAGTTGCGGATGACCCGGAATCAACGATAGGCGGCGGTTTGCGGTTTCGCCCTGTGGCGCCGCACATTTGGCGCGCCAACTCTCAGTGAAAGGACAGCAGAAATGCACAAGAAGATCATGATCGTCGTCGATGACAGCGAATTGACGCCTGCAACGGTCCGCGAAGGCTTGGAAGTTGCGCGCGCCTATTCAGCCGAAGTCATTTTTTATTACATGATGCCAAGCTACGTGGTGCCAATGTCGGACATGGCCGTTCCCGTGGAATGGACGCCAGAGAAACACTACGAAGCGGCAAGGGAAATTGGGGAGCAGGTACTCTCCGAAGCCGTTGCGGCCGCAAGAAACTGCCTGGTTCGCTCCTCCTTTCTCGTGGGGACCGGCAGTGAAGGCGCAGACAGCATTGTCAGCGTTGCAAATTCACGGAAGTGCGATCTCATCGTGATCGGCTCGCGTGGCCGGACGGCGGTTCAACGGCTTTTGTTTGGTAGCGTCGTCACACGGCTGATCACCCTCGCGGCGATGCCCGTTCTCGTATGCAAGAAAACGAATCTGCATCGAGTGCCGATGGAGGAATTTGCGCCCTTACCCAAGAACAAGCGGGCGCGGCGGTCCGCGACGCGTGAAAGCGCCTTGGTATGAAAGTATTGGCAGATCAGGGCACCCATGGCGCACTTCGGTCCATTCGGCCAGGTGCGTCATGGTGCCCGTGCAAGGGCTTCCTCCAAAGCGCCCCAGGCCGTCGGTCTGGCCCGATCCAACCACATGATGTTAGGCAACGGTGGATCTGACTGCGCTTGCCAGCCAATCGGCAGGTTGGATGGAATTTCCATTGTTTTCGATCGCCGGAACGGCCATTTCCCTCGGCAGCCTGTTTCGGGTGTTCGCCATCGTTGTCGGCATCTGGCTGGTGGCCGCCATGCTGGAACGCAGCCTGCTTCGCTTCGGCGGCCGATTTGACGCGGCCTCGTGGCAATCGGCACGCGTCTACTTGCTCAGCAGGCTCACCCGATATGCAATTTGGATTCTCGGCACCATTGTGGGGTTGTCCTACATGGGAATCGACTTGACCAGCATCGCCTTGTTGGGCAGCGCATTGACCGTCGGGCTCGGTTTTGGGCTGCAAAACATTTTCAGCAATTTTGTCTCGGGCGTCATCATCCTGATTGAACGTAGCCTGAAGATCGGCGACTTCGTCGAACTGCAATCCGGCGTGCGTGGCCGCGTTCGCGAGATCGCCATGCGGTATACGCGGATCACGACCAACGATGCCCTGGACATGTTGATTCCGAATTCGGAATTCATCAACGGTCGCGTGGTGAATTGGACGCTGGACAATTCATTTCGGCGGATTCGGGTGGATTTCTCGGTGGCATACGGCACGTCGAAGGAACTTGTCCGGGAAGCCGCGCTTGCCGCTGCCAAGTCTGTTCAGGGTGTCATCGAGGGCGAGGGGATGCAAACGGACGTCCGATTGGTGGCGTTTGGCGACAGCGCGATGAACTATCAAGTCCTAGCCTGGCTGGAAAGGGAACTGACCGTCAGGCCAGGTGCCACGCGCGCCAAGATTCTCTGGGCTTTGGATGACGAATTGAGCCGGCGAAATATCAAGATTCCATTTCCGCAACGCGAGATCCATTTCGGTGCGGGGGTGCTGCATGCGCGCGTTAAACCAAGATAGCCGAGGCCTAAAGACCGTACTTGTGCGCCAAGGCATAGGTCAGGCCGCACCACATGATGATGAACAGTGGCGTCCCGACGACGACAAAGTCGCGGAAGCGGTAATTTCCGGCATTCATCGTGAGCAAGTTGGTTTGATAACCCATGGGGGTGATGTAACAAAGGTTGCAGCCGAAGAGAACCGCAAGGATGAATGGCTCCACCGGGGCACCGATCGCGCGCGCCAGTTCCATGCCAAGCGGTGTGCCAATCGCTGCGGCCGCGTTGTTGGAGACAAAATTGGTGAGCAAACCCATCAAGCCCACCAGGAGCATGACTACAGTCGCAGGCGAAAGGTCGCGGGCGACAGTCGCCAATTGGGCAGCCAGAAACTGCGTGGCGCCAGTCAATTCCAGCGCATCTCCAAGCGCCAAACTGGCTGCGACGAGAAAAATGATCTTGGTGGAAAGCGATTGCGTGATGTCCGACCAAGCCAGGCAATGCGTACGCAGAAGCACGAAGACGCCTGCCAGCGCAGCGATGGCGATGGGAAGGATTTTCGTCGCAGCGAGCAATACCACCGCGCCCATCACCACCAACGCGATGCCGGCCTTCTCTTTGCGCGGCGGGACAAATCGCGAATCGAGCAACAGGCCGATGCCATCACGCTGTGCGTCATGGATCGCTTCCAATTCGCCTTGAACGAGCATGATGTCGCCAACATTCAGACGGCGCGATGCAAGGTTCTCCCGTTGCCATGCCGGTCCACCTTGATTCGCGCGAATACCGACCAGCAGGATGCGATATGCCTCCGCAGTGCGCAGTTGCTTGACCGTCAGGCCGGCCAGGGGCGATTCGGCAGTGACAATCATTTGCGCGACGATGGCAGGATGCAAAGGCGCGGCGTTTCCAATGGGCACATCCGTTGTCTCGCTGGGTGGTGCTTCGCGATGATGAAGCGGGGAACCCAGAAGTTCTTCAAATTCCTTCAGGTTCTCCATCGTGTCCTGGACCACCAAAGAGTCCCCGGATCGCATAGTCAGGGATGGGAGTCTCGCAAGAGACTTTCCGTTCCGCTTGATATCCAGTACCTGGAGTCTATGTCCGGTCATGGCAAAGGCGTCCCGCAACTGACGATTTTCCAACGCACTCCCCGGAATGACGTGCAATTCTGCTTCGAATACGGATTCCACCAACTTCTCACCCGTATGGTTTACGTCTTTCAACAGAACGGGGGCGACAAGCCAGAGGTAGAGCACCGCCGGCAAAGCGGCGGCCACCACCATCCAGTAAAAATCGAACAGATTCAGCGTCGCTGCGCCGAGTTGCGCGGCGATCGCCACGACGATCAGGTTGGTCGAGGTGCCGATGGTTGTGGCCATTCCCCCGATGAGGACGGCGTAGTTCATGGGGAGCAGCATCTTTGCGGCGGGAAACTTGGCGCGTTTCGCAGCCGAGATGATCAGTGGAATCAGCAGGACGACCAATGGTGTGTCGTTGACGAGGCCACTCAAGAGCATGGGTGCGACGAGCAGTGCAAGCAATGCGATGACAGGCCTTGCCTCCACCAGTCCCGCGAGTTTTCGTGCCAAGGGTTCGAGCGCGCCGGTGATGACGAGAGCCTGCCCCAACACCATGAGCGCGCAAATGGCCACCAATGCGGGATGGCCGAATCCGGCGAAAAAGCGCGCCGTCTGAACAGGTCCGGCGGGCGTTTGAATGGGAAACAGTTCAAAGGCGAGTGTTAGCGAGACCAGAACCGCCAGCGATACGCCGGCAATGGGGATTCGGTCCCAAATAAATAGCGCAAATACAACGACCGTGAAGACGAGCGTCATCAATCCATGAGGCCCGAGTACAACGGTTTGAAGGGCGAGTTCCGAAGGGGGCATGGTGGACGACGGGATTGGGTTGCAAGGTTTTCGGACTGCCGGCGCCAACGCGTCACCTGCCTGGCAAAGGCCTGTGATCGTGGACCCAGTGTACCCTGAATCCCATTCCGGAAAGCGACACTCGAACACACTCTTTGGCATGCGGGTGACAGCGGAGCGTCACCCAATCGGATAGTTGGCGAGCATCGCGACTGCGGGAATTTTGAAACAGGAGAGTGACGTGGAAGTCATCTTGTTGGTGATACTGGTGATCATGAACGGCTTTTTCAGCATGTCTGAAATTGCCCTGGTCACGGCCCGGAAATCGAGAATGCGCCGGCAGATCGATGAAGGGGATCGAGGCGCGCTCGCAGCGGTCGAGCTTGGCAGTGCGCCCACGCACTTCCTGTCGACCCTGCAAGTTGGCATTACGCCCATCAACCTGCTGAGCGGGATCCTGGCCGAGTCGACTTTGGCGCAGCCCTTTGGCGAATGGTTGCAGGGGATCGGTGTGCAGGCCGAGTGGTCTGGATGGCTGGCAACGGGCATTGTGGTGATCACCATGACGTATGTATCTGTCGTGGTTGGCGAACTGGTGCCCAAACGGCTGGGCCAATTGCATCCGGAGTTCATCGCCAGGCATGTGGCGCGACCGGTACGGCTTCTCGCGATGATGGGCAGGCCGGTCGTGAAGCTTTTCTCCATGTCGACTGATTTGTTGCTCAGTATTGTCGGCATGAAAAACCAGCAGCCCCCGATTGTCACCGAGGAAGAAATTCATGCGCTGCTGGAAGAAGGCTCGGATTCGGGCGCGATACAGGCGTCGGAACACAAAATGGTCAGAAACGTCTTCAGGCTAGACGACCGGGTGCTGGGTTCGTTGATGGTTCCGCGTTCGGACATCGTTTGCCTCGACGTCAACCTGCCATGGGAAGAGAATCGCCGCCGGATCGAGCAGGGCGATCACACCCGGTTTCCCGTGGTGCAGGGCAGCCTGGACAACATCCTGGGTGTTGCCAAGGCGCGAAGGCTGTTGGGAAGGGTCGTATCGGGCGAAACACCCGACATCTCGGCAGGGCTCAGTCCGCCGCTGTTTGTGCCCGAAAACCTGACGGGCATGGGGCTGCTGGAAAATTTTCGGGCTTCCGGCGTGCAACTGGCGTTTGTCGTCGACGAATATGGTGAAGTGTTGGGGATCGTGACGCTGCGAGACGTCCTTGAAGCAATTACGGGTGAGTTCAAGCCGCGTAATCAGGAGGACGCATGGGCGGTACAGCGCGGAGACGGCAGTTGGCTGCTGGACGGCTTGATCCCGATTCCGGAACTGAAGGACCACCTGGAGCTTGATTCGGTCCCGGACGAAGCGTCAGGCCACTATCAAACGTTGAGTGGGATGATGATGTTGCTGCTAGGCAGAATTCCCCGCACCGCTGACGTCGTTGAATGGAAGGGTTGGAGGTTGGAAGTTGTCGACATCGATGGAAAGCGCGTGGACAAGGTGCTGGCGCAGCGACTCGTGGTCGACAAGGAGGCAGCTCCTGGTACCAACTCGACCTGAATGCGGCGGCTTTTGTGGCCCACAAGTATCGACTCGCTAGTTACGCATTGATTGGGCACCAGGGCGGGACAGGTAAAATTCGGGCATGTCCACTCTCGCACCTGCTGAAGCGCTCCGTGCCGACGCCACCACGATCTCCGTCGTTGGATTCGCGCACGGCACCTCGCACTTCTTCCACTTGATGATCCCGCCGCTGTTCCCGTTCTTCATGACCGAGTTCGGGTTGGGGTACGCCAGCGTGGGGACGTTGATGACGGTGTTCTTCGTCGTCTCCGGCATCGGCCAGGCAGTGGCCGGCATCTGGGTGGACCGGTTTGGGTCCTACCGCGTGCTGCTGGCCGGCATCGCCCTGCTGGCGTTGTCCGGCGTGCTGGTGGCGCTGGCGCCCAACTTTGCGGGGCTGATGTTTGCCGCCTTCGTGGCTGGCTGCGGCAACAGCGTATTTCATCCGGCGGACTTTGCGGTCATCAACCGGCGCGTATCGCCGCCGCGGCTGGGCCATGCTTTTTCGGTGCATGGCCTGTCCGGTAACCTGGGCTGGGCGCTGGCGCCGCTGGTGATGGTGGGCGTTGCCGCCAGCGCAGGGTGGCGTGCGGCAGGGTGGGTGGCGGCGGGGTTCGGCGCCATTTCCTGGCTGCTGCTGGTCTGGCAACGCGAAACGCTCAAGTACGAACTGGCGCATGAGGCCGCGACCGGCCGCCAGGCCCTGCCGCCGGTAGCATTTGGCGTGATCCTGCGCGCGCCGCTGGTGTGGATTGCCTTCACGTTCTTTTTCTTCGCCACCTTTGGTTTCGGCGCGTTGCAGAACTTTGCGCCCTCGCTGTTGCGCGACGTGTTCGACCTGTCGCTCGCCGCCGCCACCTCGGCGCTCTCGATCTACCTGGTCGGCGGGGCGTGCGGGCTGCTGGTCGGGGGTTTTCTCGCCAAGCCGGGCGCGCGATTCGAAGGCACGGTTACGGCGGCATTCGGGGCCAGCGCACTCATCGCGCTGATGCTGGCCGCACTGCCTGTGCCGGCGTGGGGCGTGCTGCCGGCCATGGCGGCGATGGGGTTCCTGGCGGGCTTGGCCGGTCCATCGCGCGATTTGCTGGTGCGCACCGCAACCAAGGCACGCCTGGGCGAAAGTGCCTTCGGCCGCGTTTATGGCATGGTCTATTCAGGTCTCGATGTCGGGCTGGCCATTGCACCCATCGTGTTCGGCCTGTTGATGGACTGGCAGATGCAGCGCTGGGTGTTCGTCGGTTTCGCGCTTTCGTTCGTGGGCGCGATCGCGGCCGCACGGATGCTGGCCGGGCAGGTTGCCGGGCCTTCGATGGGCAAACCCTAGGAGGGGCGGGCTTTTCCAGGTGAAAATGGCCTGAAAGGCGCGCCCAGTCTAGAGTTTGCCGTTCGATTCGCCACTGGCGTGCGCTGTGAGCGCTGCAATCATTTCCCGCACGTTCCAGATCGTGACGCCGAATTTCGCCGCACGCGATTTCAGGCCATACACCGCATCGTCGCGCGAGACCAGGGCATCGCACCTTGAATGGAACGCCAGGGCCAGGAAGTGTTGGTCATCTCGATCGCGGCATCGCGGGAAGCCGCCGGGGGTGAGCAGGTTCTTGATGCTGAAACCGGCCGGCAGCGCCGCAACACGCGTCTGTGCGAGATAGCGGTCGAATATCGCGGCCTGGCGGGCGGGATCGAGCTTGAGGGACTTGTAACCGAGCACGCGCCGGAGCTCCTCGACGGCCGGCGGATGCGCAATCACTTCCACGTGCCCGGCGGTCACGCCTTCGCGCAGCGGCGCCATGAACGGGTCGTCGAACACCAGCCAGTCGACCACCACGTTGGTGTCGAGCACCAGCCGCGGCGGTGCGCTCACAGCGCCTCCGCGGCCGCCACTGCGGACGACCACGCCCACTGGAAATTGAAGCCACCGAGATGGCCCGTGACATCGACCACTTCGCCGATGAAGAACAATCCGGGGACGCCGGTTGCGCCCAGGGTCTTCGACGACAGCGCGCGCGTGTCGACACCGCCCAGCGTGACCTCGGCCTTGTTGTAGCCGAGTGTGCCGGAGGGTTTGACCTGCCAGTCGACAAGCCCGTCCACGAGTGCCTTGAAGGCGGCATCGCCCAAGCCGGCCGCGGTGCCGGACAGCGCATGCATGCGGCACCAGGCCTCGGCGAACCGTTGCGGAAAGTACTCCGACAACAGGTTGGGAAGTTGCATCCTGCTGCTGCGCTTGCCCCGCAGGGCTGCGCACGCGGCCGCGTCAGGCAGCAGGTTGACGCGGATCGGGTCCCGCGCTGGGCCATCCTGCCAGTACGTGGAGATTTGCAGGATCGCGGGGCCGGACAATCCGCGATGCGTGATCAGCAAGGCCTCCCGGAACCGGCCCGTGCGGCAATGCACTTCCGCATCGAGCGAGATGCCCGACAGGTCGCCCAGGTGGGCCAGCAGTTCCGGCGCAAACGACAACGGCACCAGCGCGGGCTTCGGTGGCACCACGGGCAGCCCGAACTGCTCGGCAACCTGGTAGCCGAACGGCGTGGCGCCGACCTTGGGGACCGACAGCCCGCCGGTCGCGATCACCAGGGCACCTGTTTCGTAGTCCCCCTGGTCGGTCGCAACGACGAACGTGGAGATGCCACGCGACACGCCGGCGACCTTGCAGGGCCGTTTCCACCGCACGCCACCGCGGTCGCATTCGGTGCGGAGCAGGGCGATGATTTGCTGCGCGGAGTCGTCGCAGAACAACTGTCCGAGCGTCTTCTCGTGATACCGGATGCCGTGGCGCTCGACCAGTGCAATGAAGTCCCGCGGGCCATAGCGCGCCAGCGCCGAGCGGCAGAAGTGCGGGTTCTGCGACAGGAAGTTCTCCGGGCGGCAGTTCAGGTTGGTGAAATTGCAGCGACCCCCGCCGGAGATGCGGATCTTCTCGCCGAGTTTGGCGACATGGTCGATGAGCAGCACAGACTTGCCGCGCTGGCCCGCCTGCGCGGCGCACATCATGCCGGCCGCCCCCGCGCCGATGACGGTGACGTCGAATCGCGGCGTCAAGCGGCGCGGTACCGGAAGCAATCCACCAGGTGGTCGTCCACCATGCCGGTGGCCTGCATGAACGCGTAGCAGATGGTGGAGCCGACGAACTTGAAGCCACGCTGCGCAAGGTCCTTGCTCATGGCATCGGATTCGACGGTGCGCGCGGGCACGTCCTTCATGGCTTTGCGCCGGTTGATCTTCGGCTGGCCGCCGACGAACTGCCAGATGTAGCGGTCGAACGACCCGAACTCTTTCTGCACCGCGAGGAAAGCCTTGGCATTGGTGACGGCGGCATTGACCTTGAGGCGGTTGCGGACGATGCCCGGATCCTGGAGGAGCTTTTCGACCTTTTCCGGGCGGAAGCGCGCCACCTTGGCCGCGTCGAAGCCGGCAAACGCCTTGCGATACCCGTCACGCTTGGCCAGGATCGTCGACCAGCTGAGCCCGGCCTGGGCGCCCTCGAGGATCAGGAATTCGAACAGCACGCGATCGTCATGGACCGGCACGCCCCATTCCTCGTCGTGGTACCGGAGGTAGAGCTCGCCGATAGACGAATTCTCGCACCAGGGGCAGCGAATCCTGGCCTTCACTGATGGATGTAGCTTTCCAGCTGCGAAATGGTCAGCTCGTGGTCCTTGATGATGTCGTCCATCAGGTCGCGGATCGACAGCATGCCCACGATGGTGGCGCCATCGACCACCGGCAGGTGGCGGAACTTCTTCTCGCTCATCAGCGCCATGCATTCGTGCGTGGTGGCCTTGGGCGAGACCACGAACACGTTGGCGGTCATGATGTCGCTGACCTTGGTCTCGCGCGAGTTGCGGCCTTCGAGCGCGATCTTGCGCGTGTAGTCGCGCTCCGAGAACATGCCGGCCAGCTTGCCGTGGTCGATCACCATCAGCGCGCCGACGCCCTTCTCGGCCAGCACCTTGATCGCGTCGAACACCGTGTCGTCCGGCTTCACGCTCCACAGGGTGTTGGGACGGTTCTTGAACAGCTCGGAAACGGGCTTCATGGGGGCCCCCTGTTGAAGTGAATCGACGAAATGGATCGACTACATGTTCGGATAGTTCGGTCCGCCGCCGCCTTCCGGCACGACCCAGTGGATGTTCTGCGTCGGGTCTTTTATATCGCAAGTCTTGCAGTGCACGCAATTCTGCGCGTTGATCTGCAGTTTTCTTTGACCTTCCGCAACTTCGACGAATTCATACACACCCGCCGGGCAGTAGCGCGTCTCCGGCCCGTCATAGAGCGCCAGGTTGGTGGTCACCGGGACGTCCGCGTTCTTCAGCGTCAGGTGCGCCGGTTGGTCTTCCTCGTGATTGGTGTTGGAGATGAACACCGAGGAGAGCCGGTCGAAGGTCAGCACGCCGTCCGGCTTTGGGTAGGCGATCGGCGTAGCTTCGGTTTTCTTCTGCAGCGTTTCGTGGTCCGCATGCGCGTGGTGCAGCGTCCACGGCGCCTTGCCCCCGAACACCACCTGGTCGATGCCCACCATCAGCGTGCCGGTGTAGAGGCCCTTGGACATCCAGGGCTTGAAATTGCGCGCCCGGTGCAGTTCCTCGTGCAACCAGCTTTTTTCGAACGCGGTCGGATAGTCCGTGAGTTCATCCTGCGCGCGGCCGGCCGCCAGGGCCGTCGCCGCCGCTTCTGCAGCCAGCATGCCGGACTTGATCGCCGCATGGCTGCCCTTGATGCGCGAGGCGTTGAGGAAGCCGGCGTCGTCGCCGATCAGCGCGCCGCCGGGAAACGTGAGCTTGGGCAGCGATTGCAGGCCGCCGGCATTGATGGCGCGCGCGCCATAGGCGATGCGCTTGCCACCTTCGAAAAATCCGCGCACCGCCGGATGCGTCTTGTAGCGCTGGAATTCCTCGAACGGCGACAGGTACGGATTGGTGTAGGCCAGCCCGACCACGAAGCCGACGGACACCACGTTGTTCTCCATGTGGTACAGGAACGAGCCGCCGTAGGTGTCGCTCTGGAGCGGCCAGCCGGCGGTGTGCATCACGAGGCCGGGCACGTGCCGGTCCGGCTTCACTTCCCAGAGTTCCTTCAGCCCGATGCCGTAAACCTGCGGGTCGCGGCCTTCGCGCAGCTTGAAAGTCTCCTGCAGGCCCTTGCCCAGGTTTCCGCGCACGCCTTCGGCGAGAAACGTGTACTTGGCGTGCAGTTCCATGCCGGGCTGGTAGCGATCGGTCCGTTCGCCCTGCTTGCCGATGCCCATGTCGCCCGTCGCCACGCCTTTCACCCGGCCGTGGTCGTCGAACAGCACTTCTGCGGCGGCGAAACCCGGATAGATCTCGACGCCGAGTTCCTCGGCCTTCGCCCCCATCCAGCGGCACACATTGGCCAGGCTCACGATGTAGTACCCATGGTTCTGGAAGCACTTCGGCAGCATCCAGTTCGGCGTGCGCGTCGATCCGGCCTCGGTGAGGAACAGGAAGCGGTCCTCGGTCACCGCCTGTGTGAGCGGTGCACCTTGAGCCTTCCAGTCGGGCATCAACTCGTCGAGCGCGATCGGGTCCATGACCGCGCCGGAGAGGATGTGCGCGCCGACCTCCGAACCCTTCTCCAACACGCAGACGCCGAGATCCGCGTTGAGTTGCTTGAGGCGGATCGCCGCCGCCAAGCCCGCCGGGCCGGCCCCGACGATGACGACGTCGTACTCCATGGATTCGCGTTCGGACATGGCGCCTTTGGGGATGGGGTGGGGTTGCGGCTATTATAGGCGCGAGGGTCATGGACGACGGTCCGTGCGCGCCTACAGAACACTTGCCTCGCCGATGCCGATGCCAACGAATTCGCCCTGCCTGTGGTCCATGACCGTGCCGATCCGCTGGGGCGACATGGACGCCCGCGCGCATGTGAACAACGCGCAGTACATGCGCTACTTCGAGGAGGCGCGCGTGGCCTGGTCGCAGGCGCGCGGCCTGCGGCAGGACGACCAGGCCGGTTTCATTGTCGCCAAGGCGACGGTCGACTATCACGCTGCGTTGACCTGGCCGGGCAATGTCATCAGCCAGGTCTACGCTGCGCGCGTCGGCAACAAGAGCTTCACCTTGCGCCAGACCCTGACGGCTGAAGCTGCCGCGTCGCCGGCCGCCACCGCGGAGTTCGTGGTGGTGTGGTTCGACTATGCGGCCGGCGTATCGGCCGCCTTGCCGGCGCCCCTGCGCGCGATCCTGGAAGGCCGGGCATGAACGCGTTGTTGCTGCAGGCTTTGGCGGTTGGCGGCGGTGCGGCGTTGGGGGCGTGGACGCGCTGGGGCCTGGGGCTGTGGCTCAACTCGCGCGTGGCGAATTTCCCCCTTGGCACCTTCGCGGCCAACGCCATCGGTGGCCTGCTGGTGGGTATCGCGGTGGCGCACTTCAGCGCCCATGAATCCATCCCGCCGGTGTGGCGCCTGTTCGTCATCACGGGGCTCCTCGGCGGCCTGACCACGTTTTCCACCTATTCGGCCGAGGTGGTGGGATTGCTGGAGCGCGGGCTGGCCGGGTGGGCGCTTGCCGTCGGCCTGGCGCACCTGATGGTTTCGTTCGCGCTGACGGCGGCCGGAATCTGGGGCTATCGCGCGCTGGCCTGAGCGGTGCCGGGTCAGCCGTGGGGATGACCGGCCAGTCCTGCGTTGAGCAGGCTGCGCGCCTCGAAAATGACTTCCGAGGCCGTCAATCCGTGCGGCGCCATGCCGTGCTCGATGCACGCGTCGGCCGCGGCGCCGTGAAGGTACACCGCCAATTGGGCGGCCGCCCAGGCCGGCAAGCCCTGCGCGAGGAATGCGGCAATCATGCCGGACAACGCATCGCCCATCCCGCCGGACGCCATGCCGGCATTGCCGGTCGGATTGATGAAATAGTGCCCGGAGGGCGAAGCGATCACGCTGCCGCTGCCCTTGAGCACCACCAACGCATTGAATTGCGCCGCGACGCGCAACGCTGCCGCCACGCGGTCGGCCTCCACGTCCTGCGTGGGAACGGCCAGCAGCCGCGCGGCCTCCCCGGGATGAGGTGTCAGGATAAAACTCAAGGACTGGTGCGGTACACCGGCCGTTTTTGCCCTGAATGCCGCACCAATGCTGGGGTTTGATGCAATGAGGTTGAGCGCATCGGCATCGAGCACCATCGGGATGTCGCGCGACAGCGCCGCGGCCACGAGGCGTGGTGCGGTCTTGTCGATGCCGAGGCCCATGCCGATCGCGAGCGCGGTGATCGCGGAGTCCTCGACGAGTTCTTCCGCACGGCGCAGCATCATTTCCGGATTGATCGGGTCGTAGGCCGGCACGTCGCGCGCCGCGATCCCGGCGTAGACCTTTCCCGGGCCCATCATCAGTGCCGCACGCGCGGCCAGGACGGCGGCGCCCACCATGCCCTCCGCTCCCCCGATCAGGCCAACGCTGCCGAAGGACCCCTTGTGTGAGGCGTGCGGGCGCGACGGAATGAGGGCCGCCATCGACTCCCGCGTGAGCAGCGCGCCTGTCGATGGCGGCAGCTTCACGCCAAGGGTTTCGATTTCCGTGGTGCCACAGACATCGCGCGCCAGGCCGGTGAACAGGCCCGGCTTGCCGGCGATGAACGTCAGCGTGGCCGCCGCCCGAATGACCGCACCGGGCGCGCGGCCGGTGTCGGCGTTGAGTCCCGAGGGAATGTCGATGGCCAGCACCGGGATGCCCGAGGCATTGCATGCGCCGATCGCCGCGGCGCTGGCGCTGTCCGGCGCACGCGTGAGGCCGATGCCGAACACGCCGTCAACGATGAGATCCGCGTCGATGGGGGACGGGAGGGCGGCCTCGACATGGCCCTTGCCCTTGAGGTAAGCCGCACGCGCAGCCTTTGCGGCCTCTTCGGCCGAGTGCGCATTGCCGAACGGGACGACGGTCACGCGTTGCCCGGCCTTGCGCAGGAGCTCGGCCGCCACCCAGGCATCGCCGCCGTTGTTGCCCGGCCCGGCCAGTACCAGGATCGTTGCCCCCTTCTTGCGGCCGGCCAGTTCGGATGCCTTCGCCGCCACCCGCGCGCCGGCGCGCTGCATGAGCGAGACGCGCGGATGGGCGCGCGCAAACGCCTGCTCGAGGGCGCGGATGTCGTCGGTGGAGAACAGGGGCAGGTTCATGGGGCGGGGCTCAGGGCGTCAGGATCGTGTCGACGGCGGCTTCGGCCAGATGGGGATGGTCCGCACTGTAATGCAGCCCGCGGCTTTCCTTGCGCGCCTGCGCGCAGCGCACGATCAGCTCGGCGGTTTGCACCAGGTTTCTGAGTTCGATCAGGTCGTTGGTCACGCGGAAATTCGCGTAGTACTCGTGGATCTCGCCCTTGAGCAGCTCGATGCGGTGCAAGGCGCGCGCCAGGCGCTTGTCGGTGCGCACGATGCCCACGTAGTCCCACATGAAGCGGCGCAGTTCGTCCCAGTTGTGCGAAATGACCACTTCCTCGTCCGCGTCGGTGACGCGGCTCTCGTCCCAGGCCGGGATGGCGGCCAGTGCCTGTGCCGGCTGCGCGCGTATGTGCTTCTCCACCGCCTCGGAAAACACCAGGCACTCGAGCAGGGAATTGCTCGCCAGCCGGTTGGCGCCGTGCAGGCCGGTGCAGGACACCTCGCCGATGGCGTACAGGCCGGCCACGTCGGTGCAGCCATGGAGGTCGGTGACCAGTCCGCCGCAGGTGTAGTGCGCGGCGGGAACCACGGGAATCGGCTCCCGCGTGATGTCGATGCCCAGGGAGTGGCACTTCTCGTGGATGTTGGGAAAGTGCGATCGGACGAACGCTTCGCCCTTGTGCGCGATGTCCAGGTGCACGTAGTCGATGCCGCGCTTTTTCATCTCGAAGTCGATCGAGCGTGCCACGATGTCGCGCGGCGCGAGTTCGGCACGCTCGTCGTGGGCCGGCATGAAGCGTTCCCCGGTGGCCGGGATCCTGAGCAGGCCGCCTTCGCCGCGCACCGCCTCCGTGATCAGGAACGACTTGGCCGCCGGATGGTAGAGGCAGGTGGGGTGAAACTGGATGAATTCCATGTTGGCCACCCGGCAGCCGGCGCGCCATCCCATGGCCAGCCCATCGCCGGTGGCCACGTCGGGATTGCTGGTATAGAGGTAGACCTTGCCGGTGCCACCGGTGGCCAGCACGGTGAAGCGTGCCGACACCGGGAAGGTGCGCTGGGCGCGCTTGTCGTGCAGGTAGGCCCCCAGGCAGCGATTCGGCGCATCGGTGCGGGAGAGCTTGCGGGCAGACACCAGGTCGAGGGCGATGTGGTGATCGAGGACCTCGATGTTGGGATGGGACTTCAGTTGCTGCACCAACGTCTTCTGCACCGCGCGCCCGGTGGCGTCCGCAGCATGCACGATGCGCCGGTGCGAGTGCCCGCCCTCCCGCGTCAGATGCAGCTGGCCTTCGTCCTGCGTGAACGGCACGCCCTGCGCGATCAGCCATTCCACGGCGCGGCGGCCGTGCTCGACCACGAAGCGCACCGTTTCGTCGCGGCACAGTCCGGCGCCGGCGACGTGCGTGTCGCGGATGTGGTGCTCGGGCGTGTCGTCGTCGGCCAGCACGGCGGCGATGCCCCCCTGCGCCCACGCGCTGGCCGCGTCGAGCAGTTCTCCCTTGGTGACCAGCAGCACTTTCTGGCTGGCCGCCAGCCGAAGCGCGAGCGACATGCCCGCCAGTCCGCTGCCGATGATCAGGACGTCACAGGTTTTCATGCCGGCGGAAAGGGGGGAGGGCGGGCAAAAAGTGAACTTGCGCGGCGTTTGCCGGTCAATCGGGCAGTCGCTCACGCAACAGGCGTCGGGCGCACAATCCAAGGGACAAGTGATGTCGACACTGACGTTTATAATACCCGACGCCACGGGCCATTCCCGGCCCGGGAATCGCAGCCATCCTCGTGCCGATGGGCATGCAGGCCCACAAGACGCCGCGAAGGCACCGCAAGGGAAGGCGCTGATGAGCGATCGGGAAATCGATCAGCAACTGGTGGAACGCGCCCAGTCGGGCGACAAGCGCGCCTTCGAATTGCTGGTCATCAAGTACCAGCGCAAGGTGGAGCGATTGCTGTCGCGCCTGATCCGCGATCCGGCCGAGATCGAGGACGTCGCGCAGGAGTCCTTCATCAAGGCCTACCGCGCGCTGGCCGGTTTCCGGGGCGATTCGGCGTTCTACACCTGGCTTTACCGCATCGCGGTGAATACCGCCAAGAATTACCTGGTCACGCAGGGCAAAAAGGCGCCGACCACCACCGAGTTCGACGCCGAGGAAGCCGAGGGCTTCGAGGATGCGGTCGGCCTGCGCGACATCGCCACGCCGGATGCGGAGCTGGCGACCAAGCAGATCGCCGAGATTGTGAACAACACCATCGACAAGCTGCCCGAGGAACTGCGCACCGCGATCACGCTGCGCGAAATCGACGGCATGTCCTACGAGGACATCGCGGCCATCATGGATTGTCCGATCGGAACGGTGCGTTCGCGCATTTTCCGCGCCCGCGAAGCTGTGGCGGAAAAGCTACGCCCGCAACTGGATATTTCGAAGGATCGCCGCTGGTAAAGGGCAAGGCTGCTAGAGTTACAGATCAGGATTCAATCATGAATGAAAAAATCTCGGCGTTGATGGATGGCGAACTGGACCGCGATTCCGCGGCGCCGGTGATCCGTTCGCTCGGGGCCGATGCGGTCCAGCGCGACCAGTGGGATTGCTACCACCTGATCGGCGCCAGCCTGCGCCGCGAGGCGCACCTCAGCAGTGCAGCGCGCCGGCAGGCCATTTTCGACCGCCTCGCGCAGGAACCGACGGTGCTGGCGCCCAACGCCATGGCCCGCCGCGCGGCGGAGCGGCGCACGCGCATCGCCCTGGCGGCGGCGGCATCCATCGTCACCCTGTCCGCGGTGGCCGTGGTGGCCCTGCGCACGCAGTCCGGCACCCGCGTGGCGCCGGTCGAGCTGGTGCAGAAGGCGCCGCCGGCGGTGCTGGTGGACAACTCGAAAGCCAGGACCGGTGCCGCAGCGCCGCGCGTGAACGACTACCTCGTGATGCATCGCCAGTTCGCCAATCCGGCCGCGCTGCAGCCGGCCGCCCTGGTGCAGCCGCGTGCGGCGGGTGACCGGTAGGCCTGTCTTGAACGGCATCACCATGCTGCATCGTCGCATCGTCCTCGCGGTTCTGCTGGCGGTGGCCCCTTGGGCCGCCGTCGCGCAATCCGGATCGCAGACGAACCTCCAGACTTACTTCGGCCCGCCCAAGTCCGACCCGGCGATGGACTGGGTGGACCGCATCGCCAAATCGGCGCGCGAGTTGCCGTTCACCGGCGTCTATGTCCACCAGACGCCGGAGCGGGTCAGCACCTCGCGCGTGACCCACATCGTCGACAAGAGCGGCGTGGAGCATGAAAAGATCGAATCGCTTGACGGGCCGCGCACCGAGATCATCCGCAGGAACGACGAGATGTTCTGCTACCAGCCGGACCGCAAGACCATCCGCGTGGACCGGCGCATGAGCGGGCGGTTTTTCCCGGGCCTGATCACCGCGAGTGCGAAGACCATTGCCGAGAACTACCGCGCCCGGCTGGGCCCGGTGGAGCGCATCGCCGGGCACGAATGCCAGTGGGTGGTGCTGGAGCCGAAGGACGCGATGCGCTACATGCACAAGCTGTGCTCCGAGATCGGCACCGGCTTGCTGCTGCGCGCGCAGATGTACAACGACCGCAACCAGCTGATCGAGCAATTCATGTTCACGCAGGTCGACGTGTCGGGCAACATCGCGCGCCAGCCGATCAAGTCGCGCTACGAGCAGCTCAATGGCTGGGTGCGCGAGCAGACCGCGCGTGCCGCACAGAACGTGGATGCGATGTTCCAGTTCGGGAACATTCCGGCCGGCTTCCGGAAAGTGGTGGAGATGTCGAGAAACCTCGTTGGACGGCCCGCGCCTGTGCAGCACCTTGTTTTTTCCGATGGCGTCCTCAATGTGTCGGTGTTTGTCGAATCGGGCACCGGCCAGGCCGTGCAAGGCGTGACGGTGGTGTCCGAGGATGGGCCGACGGCCTTCACCACACGCGCGGTGGCCGACAGCCATGTGACGGTGATGGGTGAAGTGCCGGCCGCCGCCGTGCAGGCTTTCGCGGATGGCATCCGGCGCCGGTAGCGCTGAACGGCAGTTTTCTTGAATCGGCGCCGGGCTCCGACCCGGCGCGGTCTTTATGGAGCGGAGCAAGTATGTCAATTCGTAACCATGCCCCTTTCCTGGGCAGCCTTTTCGTGGCCTTGGTCGTGGCGTTTTCGGCCGCATCGGGCGAGGCGGTCGCACGCGACCTGCCGGACTTTGCCGACCTGGTCGAGAAGCAGGGTCCCGTGGTTGTCAACGTCAGCACGCGCGGGCGCCCATCGGCGCGTCAGCAGATGCAGCTCGACGAGGATGACATCCCGGAGTTCTTCCGCCGGTTCTTCCCGGACCAGCAACCGCGCCAGCCCAATCCGCGCCGCAACAATCCGCGCGGCCAGGAGCCGCCGCTGCGCGACCTCGGTCAGGGATCCGGGTTCATCATGTCCGCCGACGGCTACGTGATCACCAACCACCACGTGGTCAATGGCGCCGAGGAAATTACCGTCACCCTGCAGGACAAACGCGAATTCAAGGCCAAGCTGGTGGGCAGCGACGACCGTACCGACATCGCGGTGCTGAAACTCGACGCGAGCGGGCTGCCGAAGGCGCAGATCGGCGACTCCGACAAGCTGCGGGTCGGTGAATGGGTGCTGGCGATCGGTTCGCCGTTTGGATTCGAGAGCACGGTCACCGCCGGCATCGTGAGCGCCAAGCAACGCGAAAACCGCGAGGCCCTGACCCCCTTCATCCAGACCGATGCAGCGGTCAACCCGGGCAACTCCGGCGGCCCGCTGTTCAACCTGAGGGGCGAGGTGGTGGGCGTCAATTCGCAGATCTTCACCGGCACCGGCGGTTACCTGGGGATCTCCTTTGCGATCCCGATCAACATCGCCATGAATACGGCGAACCAGCTGATCAAGTCGGGCAAGATCAATCGCGGCCGCCTGGCCATGCTTATCGGGCCGGTGAGCAAGGATCTCGCCGAGGCGCTGGGCCTGCCCAACGACAAGGGCGCCATCATCAGCAGCGTGGAGAAGGACGGCCCGGCGGACAAGGCCGGCCTGAAGTCCGAGGACGTGATCCAGAAGATCAACGGCAGGGCCATGGACACCAACAGCGATGTGGTGCGCACCATCGCCAACATGGCGCCGGGCACCAAGGTGACGCTCACCGTCTGGCGCAAAGGCAAAGTGATTGACGTGTCTGCAACCGTTGGGGCGGCGCCGGACGAGAAGAAGGCCACCAAGGCGGCCGAAAAGAAGGACCCGAAAAAGGACGCCAAACCGAACCGCATCGGCCTGGTGGTCAGCGACATGGACGCCGACGAACGCAAGGAGAAGAAGGTCGACAACGGCGTGCTGGTCGGTGAAGCGGTCGGGGTGGCCGCTGCCGCCGGTGTTCGCGAGGGCGACGTGATCCTGGCGGTCAACGCCGTGGACGTGAAGTCTGCGCTGCAGTTCGAGGACCTGGTTTCCCGCCATGACGCGAAGAAGGCCTTGGCCCTCCTGGTGCAGCGCGGCGAGCAAAAGCGTTATCTCACCCTGCGCATCGAGTCCAAGTAGCGCGCCGCAGCTTGCTCAGGCTCACTGTCCTGTCGCGCAGCTATTGCCACCTGTGCGAGGACCTGGTCGCGGCCCTGGAGCAGTTCCGGGGCCGTTGTCCTTCGGCGATGGAGGTCGCAGTCGTCGACATCGACGCCCATCCGGCGCTCGAGGCCCGGTGGGGCGACAAGGTGCCGGTGCTGCTCGACGGCGAGACCGAGATCTGCCACTACTTTTTCGACGCGGATGCGCTCAGTGCGCACTTGGCGGGAGTCTCACCGGCCCAGACCGGTGGGGAGTAATTCGAGCAAACCCAAGGACGGGTGCGGCGTTCAGGGCATTTCTGCCCGGAAAACCGCGCCGGTCTTCGGGTTTCCAGCTCCCGGCTACTGGTCGCCCAGCCGGCGCTGCGGCAGGAAGTGCGCCGCATCGTAGTCCGGCGCGCGCCGCAGGTCGAGGGTGAATGGAAATGCCGGATTGCGCCCCTCTTGCTGAAGGTCCATCGGGCCAGGCGTATGGCCGATCTTCTGGAATCGCGCCACGCGCCGAGCCTCGGCCTCGAAGGCGTTGACCGGAAAGGTGTCGTAGCTGCGGCCGCCCGGGTGCACCACGTGATAGGTGCATCCGCCGACCGAGCGGCCCGCCCAGGCATCGACGAGGTCGAACACCAGCGGTGAATGCACGCCGATGGTCGGATGCAGGGCCGAGGGCGGCGCCCAAGCGCGATAACGCACGCCCGCCACGTATTCGCCCTGCACGCCGGTGGGGGTCATCGGCACCACGCGGCCATTGCACGTGATGAAATGGCGGTGGTCGGTCATGCCGGTGGCCTTGACCTGCACGCGCTCGACGGAGGAATCCACATAGCGCGCGGTGCCGCCGGTCGCCATTTCCTCGCCCAGCACGTGCCAGGGTTCGATGGCCTGCCGCACCTCGATCTCGACGCCCTGGTAGGCAACCGACCCGAAGCGCGGAAAGCGGAACTCCAGGAACGGCGCGAACCACTCGAACTTGAGCGGATAGCCGGCCGCGGCCAGGTCGTCGCACACGGCGCGCATGTCCTGCGCGACAAAGTACGGCAGCATGAACCGATCGTGCAGTTCGGTCCCCCATCGGATCAGACGGTGGCGCCAGGGCGATTTCCAGAACCGCGCGATCAGGGTACGCAGCAGCAACATCTGCACCAGCGACATCTGCGGGTGCGGCGGCATCTCGAAGGCGCGGAATTCCAGCAGCCCCAGGCGGCCCGTGGGTCCGTCGGGCGAGTAGAGCTTGTCGATCGAGAATTCGGCGCGATGGGTGTTGCCGGTCAGGTCGACAAGGAAGTTTCGCAGCAGCCGGTCGACCAACCACGGCTTGGGCGTCTCCTCGCCGGATTCAAGCATGCGGTCCATCTGCTCGAAGGCGATCTCCAGTTCGTACAGCGTGTCGCTGCGCGCCTCGTCCACGCGCGGGCTTTGTGACGTGGGGCCGATGAAGGTGCCGGAAAACAGGTACGACAGCGCCGGGTGGTTTTGCCAGTACGTGATGAGCGAGCGCAGCAAGTCCGGCCGGCGCAGCAAGGGGCTGTCTGCGGGCGTGCTGCCGCCCACGGTGACGTGATTGCCGCCGCCGGTGCCGGTGTGCTTGCCGTCGAGCATGAATTTCTCGGTGCCGAGCCGCGACTGGCGCGCCTCCTCGTAGAGTTCCTGCGTCTTTCGCACCAGCTCGCGCCACGTGGCCGAGGGGTGGATGTTGACTTCGATCACGCCCGGGTCGGGCGTGATGGCGAACTTGTCGATACGCGCATCGGCCGGTGGCGGATAGCCCTCGATGCGAACGGGTTGCCCGAGGCGCGAAGCCGTCGCCTCGATGGCGCCAATGAGCGCCACGAACTGCTCGCCGAGCGCCAGGGGAGGCAGGAACACGTGCAGCACGTTGTCGCGGACTTCCACGCACAGGGCGGTGCGGACGATTTCGGGGGCCGAGACGCCTTTGGATAGCTTTGGCTTGCCGGGCGCGGACGCCGCGCCGGCCTTGGCCTTGCCGGAAACACGGGAAGCCAAGGCCTCCGGCACGTCGAACGGATCGCGCGCGATGAGGATTTCGGCATCCTCCGGTGCCACCCACGGAAGGGCGTCGAGCGGCAGGCGAAGCCCCATGGGCGAGTCGCCGGAGGTCAGAAAGATATGCTTCGCAGGCAGCGGCCACAGGCTCGATTGCCAGGCGACGGACTTCTTCTTCCGGGAACCGGTCTCCACCGGCTTCAGGGGAAGCACGTAACCGACGGGGTCGCCGATGCGCCCGGACAACTGCTCGCGCAGCTTGCCGCGCGCGGCGGGTTTCTTCAGGTCCGGGTCGAGGGGATCGACATTGACCGGCAAGTCCGCCTCGCTTTGCAGTGCACGCCAAACGCTCTCGAACGCCGGCTGCGCGTACCCGGCATGCAAGCCGAGCGACTCGGCCAGGGTGTGGGCAAATTGTTTAGCGTCTGGCGCGGAATCTGCAGGTTGAAAGGCGATCAGCGCGGGGTCGCTCCACAGCGGTACCTGATCCCGGCGCCAGAAGCACGACAGGGCCCAGCGCGGCAGCGGCTCACCCGGGTACCACTTGCCCTGGCCGAAGTGAACGGCTGCGCCAGGGGCGAACTTGGGCGCCAGGCGTTTCAGGAGCGTCTGTGCGAGTTCGCGTTTCCTCGGCGACAGGGCGGTGTAGTTCCATTCCTCCCCGTCCATGTCGTCGATCGAGACAAAAGTGGGCTCGCCACCCATGGTCAGGCGCACGTCGGCCTGCGCGAGTTCGGCATCGATGCGCTCACCGAGGTCGTCGATCTGGCGCCATTGCGCATCCGCATACGGCCGGGTAACGCGCGGGTCCTCGTGGATGCGCGTGACCGTCATGGCGAAATCGAGCGTGGACTGGCAGACATCGGTGAATCCGCTCACCGGCGCGGCGGACGACGGAATCGCAGTGCACGCCAGCGGGATGTGGCCCTCACCGGCCAGCAAGCCCGAGGTCGGATCGAGCCCCACCCAGCCTGCACCGGGGAGGTAGGCCTCGGCCCAGGCATGGAGGTCGGTGAAGTCCTTGTCGGTGCCGCTGGGGCCGTCGAGCGATTTCTGGTCCGCGACCAGCTGGATCAGGTACCCGGAAGCGAATCGCGCGGCAATGCCGAAGTGGCGCAGGGCCTGCACCAGCAACCACCCGGAATCGCGGCACGAACCCTGGCCGCGCGCAAGCGTTTCATCCGGCAACTGGACACCGGGTTCCATGCGGATCAGGTAGCGGACATCGCGCTGGACGCGCTGGTTCAGCGCCACCAGGAAATCGATGGTCTGCACCGGCTTCGAGGCCAGGTCGCGGCGCGCTTCATCGAGCCAGGCGGCGAACCGTGCGCCCGGGGCCAGCAACTCGAGGTAGGCGGTCAGTTCGCGGCGATTGTCATCGGTGTAGGCAAACGGATATTGTTCGGCGCGCTTTTCGACAAAGAAATCGAACGGATTGATGACCGTCATCTCGGCCACAAGGTCCACCGTGATTGCCAGTTCAGTGGCTTTTTCCGGAAACACCAGGCGCGCCAGCCAATTGCCGTACGGATCCTGCTGCCAATTGACGAAGTGCTTTTCCGGCAGGACTTTGAGCGAGTAGCTCTCCACCGGCGTGCGGCAATGCGCGGCCGGCCGCAGCCTCACCTCGTGCGGCGACAGGCTGACCGGCCGGTCGAAGTGGTAATGCGTATGGTGGTGGAGGGCGACGCGGATAGTCATCGGTCGGGATGCTGTGGAGAGGAAGCGGTTTTCGTCC
>JAEUMZ010000059.1 GCA_016790765.1 Betaproteobacteria bacterium | reverse complement strand
CACCGGCTTTTCGCTGTTCAAGACCGTCGGCCCGTTGCTCGGCATCGTCCTGTTCCTGGCGGTCTCGTTCGGCTTTTTCTATGCCATCGAAAAGACCAAGAACAGCTCGGCCGGCGTGGTCATCCTGCTGGCGTTCACGTTCTTCATGGGCCTGATGCTCTCCGCCCTGCTCGGCAAGGTGATGTCGCTCAAGGACGGTGGCATGCTGGTCGCCACCGCGTTCGGCGGCACCGCGGCGATCTTCATGGCCATGGCCTCCCTCGGCACGGTGATCAAGCGCGACTTGTCCGGCATGGGCAAGTTCCTGTTCATCGGCGCGGTCATGCTGCTGATCGCCGGCATCGCCAATGTGTTCCTGCAGATGCCCGCGCTCTACATCGCGCTCTCGGTCATCGCCATCGGCATCTTCTCGGCCTTCATGATGTATGACATCAACCGGATCGTCACCGGCGGGGAAACGAATTACGTGTCCGCGACCCTGGCCCTGTACCTGGACATCTACAACGTGTTCAGCAACCTGCTGGCGCTGCTGGGCATCACCAACAGCGACTGAGCGAATTCCGGCTCCGCAAATGCAAAGGGCGGCCTGCGGGCCGCCCTTCTTGTTTGGTGCTTTCGGCAAACCCAAGCACTGGTGCGCCGCTTCGGCCGACTTCGGCCTGAACCCCTCACCAGGCGCGGGATCTTGCCATAGGACCCTACGGCACCATGCGCCCGGCGCGATTCTTCGCGTAGTTCACGTCCAGGTCGGACACCACGCCATCGAGGTTGAGGTCGAAGCGCGCGCTGGCGGCATCGACCGGCGCCGCGTTGCGACGGCGCTTGAGCGTGATGACATCGGCCGCCGTGACGCGCCTGGAATCGTTGATGTCGCCTTGCAGGAAGCCGAGCGCCACGTTCGCGGTGTACGTGCCATTCACCCCGGCGATGGCCACCGCCACGCGCAGGTTGTCGCCCAGGTCGTCGAGCGGCAGTTCGATGGTGTTGCCGACCACCTTGTGGCCGGTGCGAACGGTATTTGCGCCGTCCTTGTCGGTCATCGTGATGGTGCCCACTGCCGTGACAGGCTTGTTGAACTGAAACACCAGTTTGTGCGGCCCGGCGCGCGGCTCAATCGAGATAGCATCGCCGATTCCGCGACCCAGCGCAATGTCGAGATCGAGACTACCAACGTCTTTGTGCGCTTTGCGGGACTTAACCGTCTCCAGGGCGAATGGCATGAACGGAGTGACGGTCACCGCTCTTGAGTGAGGGCTCGAGCCCGCACTGGTGAATGCGTAAACTCGGCACTCATACGTCCGGTCATTGACCAACGTAATGACAATCGGTGAGCTCCCGCCCTGGGCGGTTACCGAGCCCATTGCGGAATCGCAAATCACCTCATAGGTAATCTGTAATGCCAGCGAGGAGGTTGAGAGCGCAAACGACACCTGCGCCGCGCCGTTCAGCGGAACCGCAACGATGTTTATTGGCTTGGAAGGCGCGCCGGGTGGTCCGAAGGAAACCGCGATAACGCGACTCGAATTGACAGTGACCTGACAGAGCGCGTCCTTTGCACCAATCGCGTTCGGGATCAATGGATCTGAAAACACCTGCGAGTCGCATCCAGTCCAGACTCCGCTGGCATTCTCACCTTCGTAGATGTCGACCGGTGCCATGAATTGCAACTGACTGCCTGGCCATACTGTGAGTCCAAACGAACTGAACTGTACCCCCCCGTAACTAGGTTCGACGCTCGCACCTTGCCCCTCCAACTCAACCAACACCACCAACCCCACCGACCCCAACGCATCCAGTTGCCCGCGCACTTCCCCGCCCGGATACCCGGTGGTGTGCACGTTGACATACAACTGACCGGCCAGCAGTTGCGTCTCCTGCGTGGTATCGAGCATCACGGTCTGCACCTTGGATGAACCGGTATTGAGGTCGAACAACACGCCGGAATTGGCGCCGCGCGCCGCGGGGCCGTGGATGTGGGCCATGGTCTCGGCGCTTTCGAGCCCGCTGACGCTGAGGTTGAGGGCCAGCATCCGCGTGGTGGCGTCATAGGTGGCGGTGCCGCCGCCCTGCGCCTGCGACAGCACCGGCGGCACTTGTTGCGATCCTTCCAGCACCACGTTCACGCGCCAAAGCACCTTGAACGAGCGGGTCACTTGCGCGGCGGCGGCGTACATGGCGCTGCCGGCCTGGTTGGCGGCGAGGGTGCACAAGCCCGGCGTTTGCGTGAGCACGATGGTGCTGCCATTGGCGCCCGAGGCCGAACAGACCGCTGGCGTCAGGGAGGTGAAGATTACCGGATTGCCCGAGGCCCCACCGGTGGCTGCCACGGCGAAGGGCCCATCGGTGTGGAACCGGTCGGCCGGCATCGCGAAGCTGATCGACTGCGCCAGCGGCGTACTGAGGTACGTGAAGGTCTCGAAGGTGTTCGGCCAGATCGGGTTCATCACGCCCTGCGCCTCGCGCACGCGGTTCACCGTCACGCGGTAGGCCGCGTTGTTGGTCATCGCGCTCACGGTTAACAACACTTGCGTGGCGTCCATGGGGTCGATGGCGGCGGCGCTGACCGTGATGCCGTTGTTCACCGTGTAGTTGGAGGCCACCGTCGCCGTCGCCGGGTCCACGGCACGGTCGAATTGCAGGCGGATCTGGTTGGGGTTGCCGACCGCGATGGCAGAGGTGGTGTCGAACGCGTAGTTGGCGTACGCCGACATGACGGCCAGCCACTCGGCGTGCGGTACGTTGCGCGCCAGCGGCGGCATCGGCAACGGGAACGACGCGACGCGCGGGTCGACGCCGTCGCGGATGCGCAGGCGCGAGTTGTCGATGTCGAAGCGCCGCAGCACGCCCAGCGGGTTGAGCGTCGGATGGTGGGCGATGTTCTGGTTCAAGAGCGGCGTGGTGTAGCGCGCGTCCCAGATCGGCCCGGGCGAAGTGCCGCCGCCATGGCAGTAGCTGCAGTTGGAATCGACGTACGAGCGCACGCGCTTTTCCAGCGTGGCCGTGGTGTCGTTGAGCGGCACGAGCTTTTCGTACTCCGGGTAGTCGGCCTGGTCGGCCAATGCCGGCGAGAGCATGCCCATCTTGCTCCAGGTGAGCAGCTGGTTGGCCGTGCGCCCGGTGGCGGCATAGGTGTAATTGCCGTTGAGCTGGCGCGTCTTCACGCCCAGCGACTGGCCGGTGCCGTTCGGGTCGGATGGATTGGCGTTGTTGTGGCACTCCAGGCACTGCCCCGGCCCGGGGTAATGCCAGGTTTGCGACTCGGTGGTGCCGTTGGCGCGGGTGATGGTGATCGGCTCGCGTTCGCCGTCGAAGGCGGTGACGATGGTGGCGTCGGTCTGCGCGCTGTTCCAGCGGTAGCTGTTGCCATACAGGTTGCCTTCGTTGTCGCGCACCATGAAGCGTGTTTCCAGGCGCTTGATTTCGTTGGTCTGCTCGTTGACCTTGATCTGGAAATGCTTCACCCACACGGTGCCGTTGGGAAACACCCACTTGCCTTCGGGGGAGAACGCGATCGCGGGCGACCCCGGGCCGCCGATGGTGCCATCGAACGGCAGCACCATCCAGCGCAGCTTTTCGGAGGCATCGGACCACAGCGCGGAATTGACCGTGAACGGCACCATGGCCGGATTGGGCGTCATCGCCACCATGTCGGTGAACACACCGGTGGACGACAACAGCGTCGGCATCTGCGACTGGTTCAGCGCGCTGTCCGGCAGCACGCCGTTGAAATACGGGCCGATCGGCACGCGCGCATCGAGGCCGGGGTCCGCGGCCTGCGCCACCGAAGGCGCCGCCAGGGCCGCAGCGCAGGCAAGCTGGAAAAACGTGCGCCGCGCGCAATGGAAGGTATTTCGTGGCACGAACAGCCCCATGGGTTCTCCGCCCAAAGTTGAAAACACGCGAGATCTGGTTTTGTTGGCGCACCGGTCCCGCACCGGCCCGGCACGCTCGAGGGTCAAGCCACGCCGCCTCCACAGCGTGAACAAAATGTAGCACGCGAATCCGGCAAAACTGTGTGAAAAACCACACTCTGTGGATAAGTGGGTGCGTGACCTGGGTCAAGCGTCTCGATGGGCAATCCCGATCCACCCACACGGCGATTCGGCGGCACCGGAATCGCATCGCCGTATGTCACGTTGCCGAAGGCGTCGTGAGCTACTTCTATTTCCGGGTCAAGGGCGACCCGGCCTGCGAACGGTCATTCGGCCCTTTTCGGCGGCACCGGCGCCACGTAGCCGATCACCAGCAGCAGGACGCCGACGCCGATAAAGCTCACGATGCGCGCCACGGTGCCGGTCTGCGCCAGGTCGTTGAAGGCGAGCTTGGCCACCACCAAGGCCAGCAACGCCGCGCCGCACATCCACCAGCCGCGGTGCACGCGGCGCACGGCGGCGAACATGATCACCAGCGCGGTGGAAGTCCACAACAACGACAGCGAGGCCTGCGCCACGACGGAGGCGAGCAGGGGCCCGATCTGGTACGGCACGTCGGCCCATTGGTGGACGCTTCTCAACAGCACGGCGTTGGTCCACCAGAACGCCAGGGCCGCCAGGGCGATGAACAACGGCTTGCGGGTGGCCGGGTCTTCGCTGGCCAAGGTGATCACGCGCCCGGCGACCACCAACAGCGCCAGTTGGGCCAGGTCGAACGGATTGAGCAGTGGCAGGTAGGGCCATGGCGCCACGGCGCCGTCCGCCGCCGCATTGGCGGCCAGCGTCCAGAGCGCGGCGAGGAGCAAGCCCGGAATCAGGCTGCCGGCGGCAAAGGCGGTCATGTGCGTGGCAAACGGCCAGCGGTCGCGGCGGATTCCGGAACGCACTAGCGCGATGCCGGCCGCCAGGGCAGCGCCAAGCGCTGCTGCTTTCCAACTGACCGACAACCCCACCGACGCCGCTCGCCAATGCAGTTCCCACGCCGTGAGCACGATGAGCAGGTCGATCAACGCAACGTGCTGGGCCCCCGGCCACTCGGCCACGCCATCGCGCTCCTGACGACGCAGCACCCACCACGAGACCGCGAACACCGCGAGCCACGCCCAACCCTGCCCCGCGCGCAACGGATGATCCAGCAGCGGAATCGACAACAGCGCACCGAACGTCAACAGCACCTGCATGCGCCGGAGGCTCAACCATTCAAGTGCGCGCCCGCCCCACTCGAACAGCGCGACCGAGGCAGCCAGCACGCCCAGGTGCCAGGCCACCTGTTGCGGACGCGCGGCCTGGTCGCCGATGAGTCCATGCAGGCCCAGGAACCACACCACCAGCGACCAGAGCAGCGGCAACTCACCGAAGAGGGTTGATGGCCGCGGCCGCGTCGCCGCATCGGGATCCTCACCTTGCGATGGGGCGGCCGTAGGCCCGCCGCGCAAGGCAAAGCGCACGGCGGAGGCCGCGAGGCCGAGGGCCCCGATGGCGAACACCCAGTCGAACTGCCGCTCACCGTACCGCCACGCAGCCTCCCACGAGGCCAGGATCAGCATCAAGGCCCAGGCGCCGGCATAGCGCCAGCCGGTTGACGCCTCGACCTGTGCTGCACGCTGGCGATGCAGCACGAAGAAGTAACCAACGAACGCGGTGGGCCAGGCGTAGAGACCCAGGCCCCGCAATGGGTGCGCGGCATCCAGTGCCCACACCATCGCCAGCAACGCGAGCAGCGGCAACTGGCCGCGCGCCAGCAGGCGGAAGCGTCGCCAGTTGAGCCACGCGCCGCACGCGTCGAGCGCGACGAACAGCGCAGCCAGCAGCAGCAACGCAGCGCCGGTGCGCGCGTGAACCCCCGTCCACTGGCGTGCAATGCCGATGGCCAAGGCGTACAACACCCACAAGGCGCCCCAGGCCAGCGCCACGATTTCCAGCTGCGCCTCGGCGGGCTTGAGCCGTTCCTCGTAGCGTCGCATGAACCAGGCCGTCAGCCACGCCGAGCCGGCGATCAGCGTGCCGCCGATCACGCGGTCGTTGAACCAGGCGTGCTGCGAGCGGAAGTCGATGGTGTCGTGGATCACCCACCAGAAATAGACGGCGGCGCCGACCTGGAGCAGCAACGCAAAGGCACGACCGAGGATGCGATCCTGCCGGCACGCCATCCAGTAGATCGCCGCACCTTCCAGCGTCCAGAACGCGAAGGTCGGGTAACCGCTGAAGGCAAAGTACGGGGCGACGGTGCCGAACACCACCGCCAGCGCCAGGTGCGCCTCGGCCAGCAGGCGCATGTGCTCGCGCTGCCACAGCAGGCGCGCCATCGCGGCGTAGATCGCCGCTGCGCCCGCGGCACTCCACGCCAGGACCATGTCGTCCATGCCGCGCGTGAGCGCCGCCTGCATCATCGCCACCGACAAGGGCATGCCGAACACCAGCGTGCCATCGACGAGCCCCTTCAACTGCGGCGGCTGGCGCGCGGCGAACAGCACGGGACTGGCCAGATAGAGCAGGAAAAAGGCGATGAGGAACGGCTCCACCGTCGCAAAGTGCTTCGGCGTGTAGTTCGAATAGCCCCACACCAGCGAAATGGCGAAAGTGAACAGGAAGCCGATAAAGTTCAGTTCGCGCCAGGCCTTGAACCAGCTGGCGCCAAGGATGATGAGGTTGAGCAACAAGTAGTACGAGAACAGCAACACATGGTTGCCGCCGCCGGTGGACGCCAGCAACGGCGCCAGGAACGCACCCAGCATGCCGATGGCGGCCAGCACGCGCGCATCGAGCCGTACCGCCGTGACCAGCAGCGCCACACCCAGCGCGGCAAACAACACGAAGCCGGCCACCGGCCCGATCAGCGCAAAAGTCTTGAGCGCGAAGAAGGTATCGAGGTAGAACAGGCCGAAGGCCGCGCCCATCAGGATGATGGCGTAGGTACGCTGGCTCTCCAGCAGGCGCCGGCCGATGAACAGCATCACGCCGCCCGCCGCCGCCACGGCGATGAGACGAAGTTCGGGCGGGAACATGCCGCGGTCGTAGGCGAACTTCAACAGGAAACCAACGCCGAGGAACAGGATCACCACGCCGATCTTGGCGACGATGTTGCCTTCCAGCAGGCGCTCGATGAAGCCTGGGCCCGCGGGTTCTTCGTGGGCAATCGAGGCAGCGGACATGGGCCCGGGTTCGGCGGCGGGGAGTGCCACCGGCGGCGAATCGGGCGCGGCCGTGTCCGGTTCAACCCCCGTGTCCTCGCTGACTTGCAAGGCCACCGCGGTCGCCGGAATTGCAGCGGGAACGGATTCGGTCGGCGCGCTCGCCGAAGGTGCGTCCGGCATCGACGCCGCGACCGGTTCGCGCCACGGCGCCGGTTCGTCTGACGCGGTATCGGTCGACGGCTCGATTTGCATTTCGGTTGCACTGGCATCTGCCGCGGCCGTTGTCGATGTTGCAATGCCGCGTTTCTCCAGCGCGCTCAAGCGTGCGGCCAGGTCCTTGATGTCGCCCTGCATGGCGCCCAGGCGCTGGTCGAGCTGGTCTGCGCGCGCGCGCTCCTCCGTGGCGCGATCCTTGGCTTTGATCCAGCCGGCGATCGCCCAGCCGGCTATGGCGCCAACCATCGCACCGCCCCAACTGCCGATGCTGGCGCCAAACAAGATTCCAAGGAGGATGAAGATGAAGGTCACGGGCCGCGTTCAGTGGTTGGACGACTGAAGCGCCAGAGCCGGGGCCTTGCAAAGGCAAACCCCAGTACCTGCGCGCCGTTCAGGCCAATATTGCCCCAAACGCCGCGCCAGTGCTTGAGTTTCATTGACCATTTTGCTTGCCGAGAACCTGGAGGTCCTGGTCGCGCAAGGCCACCAGCAGGGCCTGGCCGTTTGGGGCCACGCGGAATTCGCCGTAGCGCGCCCGCGCGAACTGCTCGGCCGTGCCTTCCTGGAAGAACCACGCGTTGGTGACGATGCGCACCTCGTGCTTGCGCAGCCGGTACTGGATCAGCGACTCACCCGGCCCCAGCGCCTCGCCTTTGTGTATGCGGTCGAAGACGCCGACGCCGCGCGCATCGCGCCGGATCACCGCGGAGCCATCAGGCGGGCGGTCCAGCACTTGACCCATGGCACCGAACCGGTTCCCCGGCCAGATCAAGGGGTCGATGGCGAAACGCAGCCGCATGTAGTCGCCCTGCATCAGGGACCGCGGATCGACAGGGGCGAGTTCGAGGTACAGCGGCGCGCCCTCGGCGATCAAGGCCTCGCGCTCGCGCACCGTCAGGTTGGCCGCGGCCAACACCAGCACCAGGCCCAGCGCGATGATCACGCGCTGCACGGCGCTGCTCATGCGCCCTCCTTCGCGCCCGGATAGGCCCGGCGATGCCCGCCCCAGGCGAGGAGCATGGCAACGCCGCACAGCGCCAGTACGCCGGACTTCTTCAGCAGCGTGGCATCCATCTGGTAGTAGTAGCCGATCAGCGTGCCGAGCAGCGCGATCAACGCAAGCCCCACGAACGCCTGGCGGCCGGACCGGAACGCCGCGATCAGCACCAGGGCGCAGGCAATGAGGCCCGGCGCGCGAAACGCGGCCATCCAGAACAGCATTGCAGCCATGCCGCCGTATTGCCGATCGCGCGTTTCCACGCCGTCCATCGCATACAGGCAATACATGAAGAATGCGAACGACAACGCCATGCCCGTCCAAATCGTGGACGGCAGCACGGCGACGCGGTCGAACTGCGTGGCGTGCGCCACCCCGGCGCACAGGAGCCCGAGCGCCAGGCCCGCCCAAGCGGGTGCCACGCGGTCGCGCTGCCCGCGCGCCATCCAGCGGCTTTCCGTCAACGCCAGCGCGGCGAACGCTCCCGCCACGGCGAGCAACACCAACGCGGTCCAGGGGCCCCGCTCCGCGGCCACGAACAGGGCAGTCACCGCAAAGAACATGGAAATGAGCCGGTGCAGGTAGTTCGGCATCCACCACACCAAGCCGAGTTGAAGCGCCGCGACCAGCAAAGCAACTTGCGTATGCGAGCGGCTGCCCATGAGCTTGAAAAACAGCACCATCGCCAGGGCCTGCGCGCAGATCGAGGCCGCGAGCGCCGCCTGGTTGGCGAAGTCGTGGTGCGGCGCCGCGCGATACAGGGCATGCGCGCCGACGAACAGCGAGACCGACAGCACCGCCAATCCAGGCTGCGAGTCCAGCAGGCCGGACACGAACATCGCGAAGAAGCCAAGCACCATCAGGCCGCCCAGCCAGCCCATCACGCCCAGAAGCGATCGCACGACCCAGCTGGCCTGGGCAGGGACCGGCTCGAGCCGCTCCGACGCCGCGTTCACCGGCAGTCCCAAGTCCACAAGGCGTCTCAGAAGGTCTGCGCGCGTCATGCGGCCTCCTGCCCGCGCGACAGGCGCGTGAGCCACTGCCCTGCCATGGCGGACAGCCCGATCGCCACCATGCCGCCGAACAGGAAGGCGCCGCTCTTGAAGTGCAGTTCCGACAGCACCTTGGCGGTGAGCACCACGGCGCAGGCGATGACACCGAGGCTGACGAAACCCAGGGCAACGACATCCAGTTGCCGCGCGCGATACCACCAACCCGTCAATCCCAAGGCCAGTGCGGCCACCGGCAGGTGCCAGGCCTGCCGGACCTGGCTGTCCATGACGAACAGGCAAAACAGCAGCGTGGCGCCGGCGGCGATGGCCAGCACGCACAGGCGTTCCGCGATGCGTCCGGCGCCGTGGATCGCCGAGGCGAACCGTTCGAGCAATGCCAACGCCACCGCATTGACGACAATCACCGACGCGAGGTGCGCCGATTCGCGCCAATCGAGGACCACCGGTTGCCAGACCTCCGCCAGGTAGAGCTGCAGTCCGACGTTGACGATCACCAGCCACACGGCCCACGCTGGCCGCCAGCGCGCCACCACGAGCCAGGGGAGGGTCAGCGCAGACCAGGCCGCGAAGAGTTCCCACGGGTCTGCGCCGGTCTGGTAGGTCTGCCCGATGTACGCGAGCAGCGGACCGGTGGCCAGGAATGCGCCGCACAGGGCAGCCCGCCGCTGGAGTCCGTCCTGCATGACCAGGGCGAGGATGGCCGGAACGGCCACTGCGATTTCCAGCAGGCCGATCTTGGCAAAACGCCCCATCGCGTTCCAGTTGTAAGCCACGAAGTAGCCCAGGGCGGCGGTGAGGAACAGGGTTCCCGAAAACAGGAACAGTTGCGCGAGGAACCGATGCCACGCGGCGGCATCCGGCGTCGCGCCGACCAGGCGCAGCGCGGCATCGCGCTGCGCCGCATCGAACAAACCGGCATGGGTCCAGTGATCGATGTCCGCGCGCGATACATCACGCAAAGGCGCGCGTTCCGGTGCGGCCGCGCTCATTTCCAGTCCCCGCGCAAGGCCAGCACTTTCTCCTGCAGCGCCTCCGGCGTGGCGAGGGCCGGCGCCACCGGGGCTCCGACTTGCAAGGCCACGCGCGAAAAGAACCCGCGCGGATAACGCATCGCGGTACCGCCCCAGCGCGAGAAAAAGCTGCCCCACAGTCCCTGCAACGCCATCGGGATCACCGGCACCGGGGTGCGCTCGACGATGCGCTGGATGCCTTTCTTGAATGGGTACATCTCGCCGTTGTCGGTGATGCGGCCTTCCGGGAAGATGCAGACGATTTCACCGGCCTCCAGGTAGGCGGCGATCTTGTCGTAGGCGCGCTCGAGCATCTCCGGGTCCTCCTTGGCCGGCGCGATCGGCACCGTGCCGGCGGTGCGGAAGAAAAAGCTCAGCAGGGGCACCTTGAAGATGCGGTGGTCCATCACGAAGCGCACCGGGCGCGAGACCGCGCCGCCGATCACCAGCGCATCGACAAAGCTCACGTGGTTGCACACCACGACGCAGGCGCCCTCGTCCGGGATGTTGGCCAGGCCCTTCTTGTCCAGCTTGTAGAAGGTGTGGATCAGCATCCACACCATGAAGCGCATCAGGAACTCCGGCACCAGCTTGTAGATGAACAGCGCGACCGCCGCGTTCATGATGGCGACCGTGAGAAACAGCTCCGGGATCGACAGGCCGCCCTTGAGGATGGCCGCCGCCATGAGGGACGCCACCACCATGAACAGCGCATTCAGGATGTTGTTGGCCGCGATGATGCGCGCGCGGTAGTCCTTTTCCGTGCGCGCCTGCATCATGGCGTAGAGCGGCACGGAATAGAAACCCGCAAACATCGCCAGCAGGAACAGGTCGGCCATGATCCGCCAGTTGGCGCCGGACTGGATGAACGCCGCCGCGCCGATCAGGTTGCCGGACTTCATGCCCCGCGAGGCGAAATACAGGTCCACCGCAAACAGGGTCATGCCGATGGACCCGAACGGCACCAGGCCGATCTCGATCTTGTGGCCGGACATCTTTTCGCACAGCACGCTGCCCAGGCCGATGCCGACCGAGAACACCGCGAGCAGCAGGGTCACCACCTGCTCATTGCCCGACAGCACCTCCTTGGCGAAGCCGGTGAACGAGGTCAGGAAGATGGACCCGAAGAACCACAGCCAGGAAATGCCGATCATCGACAGGAACACGGCGCGGTTGCGATTGGCGATCTTGAGATTGGCGATCGTCTCGGAGACCGGGTTCCAGTTGACTTTCAGGTCCGGCACCGGCGCCGGCGAAGCCGGGATCATGCCCGCGGCGACGCGGCCCAGCACCGCGACGACCAGCGACACCAGCGCAACGTACATCGGGCCGTCGGCCCCCAGGCCGACCAGCGCGCCGCCGAGCATGGTGCCGAGCAGGATCGCCACGAAGGTGCCCATCTCCACCAGGCCGTTGCCGCCGGTCAGTTCGCTGTCGGAAAGGTGCTGCGGCAGGTAGGCGAACTTGGCGGGCCCGAACAGCGTGGAGTGGCAGCCCATCAGGAACACGCCGATGAACAGGCACGCGGGCAGTTTCCAGATGAAGCCGGCGGCGATCACCAGCATGAACGCGATCTCCAGGTTCTTGACCCAGCGCGCGATGGCGGCGCGATCGTACTTGTCCGCCAGTTGCCCGGACGTGGCCGAGAACAGCACGAAGGGCAGGATGAACAATCCGCCGATCACCGGCCCGGCCAGCGCCGGTTGCAGTCCACCCCACTCGGCTGCGTGGTAGGTGGCCAGCACGGTGAAGGCGAACTTGAAGATGTTGTCGTTGCCCGCGCCGAGGAACTGCGTCCAGAAAAAAGGCGCGAAACGGCGCTGGGTCAGGAGCTGGAACTGGCTGGTGGTGGCGGGTTGGGACATGGTCGTCTCTTGGAAGATCTACGCGATTGCTTTCGCCGGCCGCCGGAACACCCGGGCGGTTTCGAACACGGCGCGCGCGAAGGTCCGGCCGTCGATTTTCAAATGGCGCTTCAACAGGAAGTCGAACAACATGGGGTTGCCGGCGCGCACGCGCTTGAGGTGTTCGCCGACGTCGGCGGTGATCCAGCCACGGGTCATGAACTCGTCGACGGCAAACAGCGGAAACACGCCCGGCAGGGGATAGTCGGATCCGTTGACCAGCCGCCCTTCCCATTCGCGGCGACCGGCCACGCGCGGCAGGACATGCATGCGGTTCTTCTGCGGCAATGCCGAAATGTCGCCGAACAGGCGGCCTTCGAACGCCGGCTCGGCCATCAGGCGCTCGAACAGCGCGAAGCACTCCACTTGCGGCCCATCAGGCCCCTGATCGATGTCGGTGTCGGTGCCCAGGCTCGCGCAGTGCGCCACGATCACGCGCAGGCCGCGCTCCAGCGGCCGCCGGAGCTTCAACACGTTGCCGTTGGCGTGCTGCTTGGCGCCTTCCACGGCCTTTTCCTCCCCGCCGTGTGAAATCAGCGGCAGGTCGTGCCTCGCCATCTCATCGTAAAACTTGTCGCACAGGGGCGAGGCCGGGTCGATGCCCATCGCCGAGGGCAGCCACTTGACCGCCACCGCGCCATCGCGAACGGCTTTCGCCACCTCGTCGGCGGCATCCTCTCGATAGGGATGGATCGATGCCGTCCATTCGAACCGGTCCGCGTGCGCACGTGCAACCTTGGCCGCGTAGGCATTGGGAATGTAGAACGCCGAGCCCGCCTGGTCCGGCGTGCGGTCTTCCTTGTGCACGCGGTCGAAGGCCATCAGCATGGCCTTGGCACCGGTGGGAAAGTCATCCGCCAGGGCGCGCATGCGCTCCACATACTCGCCATCGACATTGCCCTTGCCCGGATCCACGCACGAGGCGTTCAAGTAGAAGTTGAATTGGGCATACATCCGCAGGTGAAAGACGCTCTTCATCTTCGGCGTCACCCACGCGCCGCCACCTGATTCCCCGAAGCCGAGCAGATGGGCATGGCAGTCCCAGACATCGCTGGCATTGACGCCGTCGAACGCGGCCAGCGTCAGCGGATGTTTGCGCAGTGCCGCATCGAGCTTGAGGCACGGGTTGAACAGCCGTGCCTGGTGCGTCTCCCCCATCGCCATCGCCCGCGGTGCCAGGCACGCCAGGGTGCCGCCGGCCATGGCCGCCAGCCAGTGGCGGCGCGCGGCGGAGAACGGCGGATGGCGGGGCGTGGCGCGGCTCATATCGACCTCAAGTAATCCAGGACGGCATTCAGCGAGGACTTGATTTCCTTCTTGTCGATCCAGAAGTAAATTTCCTTGCCGGATTTCTCGCTCTGCAGGACCCCGGCCTCGCGCAGGATTTTCAGGTGGTGCGAGACCGCCGAGCGCGACAGCGTGGACACCTCCGCGATCTGCCCGACGTTGAGGCGCTCGCCCTTGTCGAACAACAGCAGGATGCGCTGGCGGTGCTCGTCGCCGAGCGCCGTGAACACCTTGGCGGTGCGCGTCCATTCGATCGGCAGGGCATCGGTGTAGTCGCGTTTCATAACCAAATAATTAGTTATATCGACACGTTTGTCAATCGGGCGCGGCGTCCGGTACCGGATGGCGCGACGCGTGCGGCCGGAAAACGCACCACAAGCGGAGATCCTCCAGGCGGCCCTCCCCGGTGACCTCGAAGCCGCACTTGCGGTAGAAGGCGAGGCTCGCCGGGTTGGACGTTTCCAGGTACACCCCCTGCGACGCGGCGTCCGCGGCCGAGCGCGCGACAAAGGCCTCGAGCAGGTTGCGGCCGGTGCCGGTGCCCTGCACGCGCGGATCGACGCCGATCACGCCCAGGTAGTAGTGCGGCACGCGCGGGGCGGCGGACACGCTGATTGCCTCGTAGGCATCGAATTTTTCGGACAGTCCTGGCGCGGCGGCAACCCAGGCGTCCCAATCCGCCGCCAGGGGCGCCGGCCATTCGGGATCCGTGGCCGTGTACCCCATCACCGCGCCGGAAATCGCCCGTCCCTCACGCGCCACCATCACCGGCATGTCCAGGGCGAGTCGCGCCCGCATGAGCATGGCGAAAAACTCCCGGTTAGCCTGGCGCTGTCCGCGCGGGTGGTCGGCGTAGAACCAATGCATCAACGGATCGGCTGCAAACGCCGCCACCAGGGCTTCGAGCGCGGCGTCTACGTCTGTAGCGATGGCGGGTTCAATGCGCATATCGATCCGATGTTCGCCGAGATCAGCATTGTAGTCAGAGCGGCCACCTGCCGCCGCGCGTCACCAAGTGAGGCAGGCCGCCAGGCCAATGCCCGCCATCGGTCGCCGGCTCCCCGAGGGGTGCGTGATAGACTCGGCCGCGTCTCGGCAGTGACCCTTTCCGGCGAATGAACACCATGCACGACGACCTCAAGCAGAATTCCCACGACTATCACGAGTTTCCCGTCCCCGGAAAGATCGAGGTCGTCCCGACCAAGCCGCTGGCCACGCAGCGCGAGCTGTCGTTGGCCTACACGCCGGGCGTGGCGACGGTCTGCGAAACCATTGCGGCGGATCCGTCCACCGCGCGGCGCTTTACCGCGCGCGGCAACCTGGTGGCGGTGATCACCAACGGCACCGCCGTGCTGGGCCTGGGCAACATCGGGCCGCTGGCCGCCAAGCCGGTGATGGAGGGCAAGGGCGTCCTGTTCAAGAAATTCGCCGGCATCGACGTGTTCGACATCGAGGTCGATGAGAAGGATCCGGACAAGCTGGTCGACATCATCTGCGCGCTGGAACCCACGTTTGGCGGCATCAACCTCGAAGACATCAAGGCACCGGAGTGCTTCTATGTGGAGCGGAAGTGCCGCGAGCGCATGAAGATCCCGGTGTTTCACGACGACCAGCACGGCACGGCCATCATCGTCGGCGCCGCGATCGTCAACGGGCTGAAGGTGGTGGGCAAGGACATCGGCCAGGTCAAGCTGGTGGCCTCCGGGGCCGGTGCCGCCGCGCTCGCCTGCCTGGACATGCTGGTGGCGCTGGGCGTGAAGATGGAGAACATCTTTGTCTCCGACATCGCCGGCGTGGTGTACGAGGGCCGCAAGGAGGAGATGGACCCGAACAAGGCGCGCTATGCGAAGGCCACGGTCGCACGCACCTTGGGGGACATCATCGAGGGCGCGGATGTGTTCCTGGGCCTGTCCGCCGGCAAGGTCCTGAAGCCGGACATGGTCAAGAAGATGGCGGCGAACCCGCTGATCCTCGCGCTGGCCAATCCCACGCCGGAGATCCTGCCCGAGGAAGTCCGCTCGGTGCGCGACGACGCCGTGATCGCCACCGGCCGCTCGGACTACCCGAACCAGGTCAACAACGTGTTGTGCTTCCCCTTCATCTTCCGCGGCGCGCTCGATGTGGGTGCCACCACGGTCAACGAGGCGATGAAGCTGGCCGCCGTGCATGCCATTGCCGAACTCGCGCAGGCCGAGCAGTCGGACGTCGTGGCCATGGCCTACGGGTCCACGGCCGCCGGTTTCGGCAAGGACTACCTGATCCCGAAGCCGTTCGATCCGCGCCTGATCGCCAAGATCGCGCCGGCGGTGGCCAAGGCGGCCATGGACAGCGGCGTGGCCACCAGTCCGATCACCGACTGGCCGGCCTATCGGCAAAAGCTCGACCAGTTCGTCTATCACTCCGGCCTCATCATGCGACCGGTGTTCGCCAAGGCCAAGGCGCAACCGAAGCGTGTGGTGTTCGCCGAGGGCGAGGACGAGCGCGTGCTGCGGGCGGCGCAGGTGGTGGCCGACGACCGGATTGCGCACCCGATCCTGGTCGGGCGCCCCGACTACATCGCGAAGAACATCGAGAAGTTCGGCCTGCGGCTCGCACGCGGCACCGATTACGAAGTGTTCGACCCCGGCCACGACCCGCGCCTGCCGGACTACACCAGCACCTACTACCAGCTCACGCAGCGGCGCGGCGTGTCGCAGACCTATGCCGGCATCGAGATGCGCAGGCGGCTGACGCTGATCGGCGCGATGATGATCCACAAGGGCGATGCCGACGCGATGCTGTGCGGCACCTTCGGCACCCATGAACTCCACCGGCACTACGTGGACCAGGTCATCGGCACGCGCAAGGGCGTCAACCACCTGTACGCCATGAACGCGATCATGCTGCCCAAGCACACCGTGTTCATCACCGACACCTACGTCAACCTCGATCCGACGCCCGAGCAGATCGCGGAAATGACGCTGCTGGCCGCCGAGGAGATCCGCCGCTTCGGGCTCACGCCCAAGGCTGCGCTGCTGTCGCATTCCTCGTTCGGTACCTCGGATGCGCCCTCCGCGGCCAAGATGCGTTACGCGCTGGCGCTGATCAACCGGCTCGACCCCGACCTCGAGGTGGAGGGCGAGATGCATGGCGATGCGGCGCTGTCGGGCACGGTGCGCAAGCAGACCTTTCCCGATTCGCGCTTGAAGGGCGACGCGAACCTGCTCATCATGCCCACCCTCGATGCGGCCAACATCGCGTTCAACCTGTTGAAGACCGCTTCGGGCAGCGGCATCACCATCGGGCCGATCCTGCTCGGCGCGGCCCGCCCGGTGCACATCGTCACGCCCACCGCGACGGTGCGGCGCCTGATCAACATGACGGCGGTGGCGGTGGTGGACGCGCAGGCCACGCGCAAGTAACCTGCCACGCCATCCCGCCCGGCCCTTGTTCTCGAAGCCCACCCCGCTCCGCCCCGGCGCCACGCTCGGCTTGTTCGCGCCCTCCGGCGTGGTCAATGTCGAGCGCCACGAACGCTCCGTCGCGGTCCTGCAATCCCTGGGCTATGGAGTCACCGTGGCGCCGGAAGCCCTGCAACCGTGGCGCTACTTCGCCGGCACCGATGAGGCGCGGCTGGCGGGTTTCCATCGCCTGCTGGCCGACCCGGCGATCGATGCACTGATGATGGTGCGCGGCGGCTACGGCTGGTCGCGGCTGCTGAACCGCGTCGACTGGGACCTGGTGGCGCGCGCGGGCAAGCCGCTGGTCGGGTTTTCCGATTTCACGGCCCTCAATCTCGGCGCGCTGGCCCGGTCGCGCCTGGTGACGTTCGCCGGCCCTGGCGCGGCGGTGGATTTCGGTGGCCACGAGGACACGCCGGAGGCGCGCGAGGGCCACGCGTACATGGAGGCGCATTGCTGGCCCGTCCTGCGCGGCGAGCCGGTATCGACCGGCGCGATCGCCTGCGAGCACCCGTATGCGCCGGCCACGCTTGGCGGGTGCCTGTGGGGCAGCAACCTGTCGCTGTTGTCCGACCTGGCCGGCACCCCCTATTTTCCCGACATCCCGGGCGGGATCCTGTTCGTCGAGGAGATCGGCGAGCGGCCCTACGTGGTCGAGCGCATGTTCCTGCACCTCGAGCATGCCGGGGTGCTGGCGCGCCAGCAGGCCATCCTGCTGGGCGAATTCACCGATTGCGAGCCCGAGGATGGCCGCTTCCCCTACAGCATGGCGCACGTGATCGAGACCCTGCGCGAGCGCCTGGCGATTCCCGTGCTGACCAACCTCCCGTTTGGGCACGTGGCCCGGAAACTGACGCTGCCGTACGGGGCCTACGCGGAACTTGCGATCGTGGCGGGCGCCTACACCCTGCGCTACTAGGGGATGGTCAGGATCCTGCCGGGACGTTGCGCCCGTTGAACATCGAAACGTTTCTCACCGCCATTGCCCTGGCAATGGACGCCGTGGCCGTGGCGATCGTCAGCGGCATCGCCGTCCGCCACCCCACCTGGGGGCAGACGCTGCGCATGAGCCTGACATTCGGCGCTTTCCAAGCGTTCATGCCGTGGATCGGTTTCCTCGCCGGCCGCGCCTTTGCCGGCGCCATCGACGCCTGGGACCACTGGCTGGCATTCGGCGTGCTCGCCTTCATCGGCGCGAAAATGATTCACGATGCGCGCCACGCCGGCGAAGGTGCCGGCACCGCGCCATTTTCCGCGACCACGCTGTTCACGCTGGGCGTGGCCACCTCGCTCGATGCATTGGCCGTGGGCCTCAGTTTCTCGCTGCTCGAGTTCGACCTGGTCCCCACGGTCGCCACCATCGGGCTGGTGACCCTGGGGCTGTGCATCGCGGCGGTGCGCCTGGGTGCCCGACTGGGCCGGCGCGCGGCGCAGCGGGCGGACATCGTCGGCGGCGTCATCCTGATCGCCATTGGTGCGAAGATACTGGTCGAACACCTCGTTACGGGCACCTGAGCCATGACTACCGCCGAAGAACGCACCGTCCACCGCGCCTGCCACCTGTGCGAGGCCATCTGCGGCCTTGAATTCAGGGTCCGCGGCGATGAGATCCTCAGCATCCGCGGCGATGCGGACGACCCGTTCTCGCGCGGCCACATCTGCCCGAAGGCGGTGGCCATCAAGGACATCCACGAGGACCCGAACCGCGTTCGCACGCCGCTCCTGCGCGAGGGCGACCAGTGGCGAGCCATCGGTTGGGACGAAGCGTTCGCGCTGGCCGGTGAAAAACTTGCGGCGATCGTCGCGGCGCACGGCGACGACGCCGTGGGCCTGTACATCGGCAACCCCTCCGTGCACAACAGCGGCACGCTGTTCAACGTGCCGGCCGTGGCACGCGCGCTCAAGACGCGCAATATTTTCTCCGCCACCTCGGTGGACCAGCTGCCGCAGCAACTGGTATCGCACTTCATGTTCGGGCACCAGTTCCTGATCCCGATCCCGGACATCGACCACACGCAGCACCTGCTGATCCTGGGCGGCAATCCGGTGGCATCCAACGGCAGCATGATGACGGTGCCCGACGTGACCAAGCGCCTGCACGCCATCAAGGAGCGCGGCGGCAAGGTGGTGGTGATCGACCCGCGGCGCACGGAAACCGCGGAAGTTGCCTCCGAGCATCATTTCATCCGGCCCGGCACGGATGCCGCGCTGCTGATGGCCCTCATCAACACCGTGGTGGCGGAGAAGAAAGTGCGCATTGCTTGGCCGGAGCGCGTCAGCGGCCTCGACGAGGCGTTGCGCGCCATCGCGCATGTGACGCCCGACCGCGCGGCGACCGCCACCGGAATCGATGCCGCCACGATCCGGCGCATGGCGGCCGAATTCGCCGACGCGCCATCGGCCGTGTGCTACGGGCGCCTGGGCACCACGCTGCAGAGCTTCGGCACGCTCAACCAGTGGCTGGTCCAGCTCCTCAACCTCATCACCGGCAACCTCGATCGCGAGGGCGGCGCGCTGCCCACCACGCCGCTGTTCCCGATGACCGGGCCGGGCACGCGCCCCGGCCAGTACGCCAAGTGGCGCACGCGCGTGTCCGGACTGCCGTCGTTCAGCGGTGAAAGCCCGAGCGCCGCGATGGCCGAGGAAATCCTCACCCCGGGCACCGGTCAAATCCGCGCCATGGCGGTGATCTGCGGCAACCCGGTGTTGTCGACCCCCAACGGTCGCCAACTCGACCGCGCCCTTGAATCGCTCGACTTCATGGTCGCGGTGGACATCTTCATCAACGAAACCACGCGCCACGCGCACCTGATCCTGCCGCCTGCCTCCTCTTTGGCGCACGCGCACTACGACAACGTGTTCAACGCATTTGCGATCCGCAACGTGGCGCGCCTCAACCCGCCGCTGTGGCCGCGCGGGAGCGACGAGCGCTACGACTGGGAGATCCTCGGCGAGCTCGGGCGCGCCATCGCCACGCGGTTGCAGCGCGAGCCGGTCGCCGCACGCTCCACCGAGACCATCGTAGGTGCGGTGCTGTCCAAGGCCGGCGGCATGACGCTCGATGCCCTGGCTGCGCACCCGCACGGCATCGACCTAGGCCCGCTCAAACCGTCATTGCTGTCGCGGCTGGAGACCCCCGACCGCAAGATCCAATGCGCGCCCGCACCGGTGCTGGCCGACATCGAACGGCTCAACCGCGAGGTGCTCGACGCGCGGCCCGGTTCGCTGACGCTGATCGGGCGCCGCCACGTGCGCAGCAACAACTCGTGGATGCATTTTTCGCACCGGCTGGTCAAAGGCAAGACCCGGCACCAGCTGCTCATGCATCCGTCCGACATGTCGGCGCGGCACATCGCGGAGGGCAGCCTGGTGGAGGTGTCCTCTCGCACCGGCACCATCCGCATCGCCGTCGAAGCCAGCGAATCGATGATGCCCGGCGTGGCCAGCCTGCCGCACGGCTGGGGCCACGACCGGCCGGGATCGCGGCTGGGCCTGGCCCACGCCAATCCGGGCGCCAGCTACAACGACCTGTCCGACGAGCGGCGGCTCGACGCGGTGTCCGGCAACGCGGCCCTCAACGGCACGCCGGTTGACATCGTCCCCGTCGCGGCCGGATGAGGCCGTCAACAAGGCGTATGCTTCGCGCGTTGTCCAAGTTCGAATTGTCCAACCCGCACAAGGAGAGTGCCATGAAGAAAATGTTTGCCGCCACCCTGATCGCCCTGCCGCTGGCCTTGGGGATTGCCGGGCCTGCCCAGGCTGCTGAAAACCAGCAACATGCGCGCATGCGGGAATGCAATGCCGATGCTGCCGGCAAGAAGGGCGACGAGCGCAAGGCTTTCATCCAGTCCTGCCTGGCCGACAAGAAGAAGAAGCAACAGGAAAAAATGACCGCCTGCAACAAGGACGCCGGCGACAAGAAGGGCAGCGAGCGCAAGAAGTTCATGAAGGAATGCCTGAGCAAATAAGCGCGGGCCACGGAGACCAGACCATGAAAAACCTGACCAAAGCAGTCATCGCAGCGATGTCCCTGGCATTCGCATCCACCGCCGTCCAGGCCGAGGACAAGGCTCCCACCAAGCAGCAGTCCAAGTTCGGCGCCTGCAGCAAGGAAGCCAAGGAAAAGGGCCTCAAGGGGGATGAGCGCAAGGCGTTCATGAAATCGTGCGCCAAGAAGGGCAAGGGCGACGCCAAGCCGGCGGAAAAGAAATAGCCGCCGCGTTCACCACGACACAGGGCGCACGAAAGTGCGCCCTTTTTGTTTTCATGTTGGTGCCGGTTCAACGATTTCAGGGGCAAACCCTAGCACGGGCGCGCCTCCCGGGCTCCTTTTGGCCCATTCGCCGCGCCAGTGCTAGAGTTTTGTCCCTGACACTCGCCCCAGGCGCCGGACGGACACCCATCGCATGCCCCTGATCACCCTTTCCCAAGCCTCGCTGGCGTTCGGCGACGTCGCGTTGCTCGACCGCGTGGATTTCACGCTCGACCAGGGCGAGCGCATCGCCCTGGTCGGTCGCAACGGGGAAGGCAAGTCGAGCCTCCTGCGCATCCTTGCCGGCCTCCAGTTGCCTGACGAAGGCCACGTCGTTCGCCAGGCCGGCGTGGACGTGGCCAGCGTGGTGCAAGAACCTGAGTTCGGCGATGCGCGCACCGCCTTCGATGCGGTGGCCGGCGGGTTGGGGGGCATCGCATCGGACCTCATCGCCTACCACGACGCCGCGCACCGCGCGGCCGCGGGGGAGGCCGCGGCCATCGAGGACATGGCCCGCTGGCATGCGCGGCTCGACCAGCAGCAAGGCTGGCACCTCAACCAGCGCGTCGAGCAGGCCTTGTCCTCGGTGGGCATCGACCCCGAGGCGAATCCGGCGGACCTGTCGGGCGGCATGAAGAAGCGCGTGGCGCTGGCGCGGGCGCTGGCCTCGCAGGCCCCCGTGCTGCTGCTCGACGAACCGACCAACCACTTGGACATCGCGGGCATCGAGTGGCTCGAAGGGGCGATCGGCAACTGGCCCGGCGCGGTGGTCGTGGTGAGCCATGACCGGCGCTTTCTCGAGGCCGTCGCCACGCGCATCGTCGAACTCGAGCGCGGCATGCTGGCCAACTTTCCGGGAACCTTTGCCGCCTACCAGCGGCGCAAGGCCGACATGCTGCATGCCGAAGCCGTGCAGGTGGCGCGCTTCGACAAGCTGCTCAAGGAGGAGGAAGCCTGGATCCGCAAGGGCGTCGAGGCGCGCCGCACGCGCAACGAGGGCCGCGTGCGGCGGTTGGAACAGTTGCGCCGCGACCGCGCAGCGCGCCGCGAGCGCGTCGGGCAGGTGCGCCTCTCACTTGATGCCGGCGCGAAATCCGGCCAGCGCGTGGCCGAACTCGACGCGGTGACCCACGCGTTCGGCGCCGCGCCGCTGGTGCGCGGCTTTTCGGCCGTCATCCAGCGCGGCGACCACGTAGGGCTGGTGGGGCCCAATGGCGCTGGCAAGACCACGCTGCTCAAGCTGATCCTCGGAGAACTCACGCCCGAATCCGGCCGCGTGGTGCGCGGCACGCAACTGGAGGTGGCGTACTTCGACCAGCTGCGCGCGGCGCTCGACGACGAGGCGATGCTGGCCGATGTCATCAGCCCCGGGTCGGACTTCGTCGACGTCGGCGGCGGCAAGAAACACATCGTGAGTTACCTCGGCGACTTCCTGTTCCCGCCGCAACGCGCGCGCGCCAAGGTCAAGTCGCTGTCCGGCGGCGAACGCAACCGCCTGCTGCTCGCGCGGCTGTTCGCCCGGCCCGCCAACCTGCTGGTGCTCGACGAGCCGACCAACGACCTGGACATCGAGACGCTGGAATTGCTCGAGGCGCTGCTGCAGGTGTACGACGGCACCTTGTTGATCGTCAGCCACGACCGCGCGTTCCTCAACAACGTGGTGACGCAGATCTACGCCTTCGAAGGCGATGGCCTGGTGCGCGAATATGCGGGGGGCTACGACGACTATCTGGCGCAGCGCCCGGTCGCTGCCGCGCCGGCGCCGGCGCCCGCGGACCTGGTGGCAAAGCCCGATCGGACACGCGAGCGCAAGCCGCGCCTGGGCTTCAACGAGGTGCGCGAACTGGAGGCCCTGCCCGGCCGCATCGAGGCCATGGAGGCGGAACTGGCCGCGGTGCAGGCGCGATTGGGCGACCCCGCCCTGTACACCACCGCGCCGCAGGACGTGCGCAGCCTCGCTGCACGCCAGGACGAACTGGCGAGGGACATCGAGGGCGCCATGGAACGCTGGGAGGCGCTGGAATCGCGCAAGGCGGAATCCGGTTAGCCGCCCGCCGGCACCGCCTTGGCGAACAGGCGGAAAAAATTCTCGCCCGTGCATCGCGCGATGTCCTCCACGCGCTCCCCACGCAGCTGGGCGATGAACTCCGCCACATGCCGCACGTAGCCGGGCTGGTTCATCTTGCCGCGATGCGGAGTCGGTGCGAGGTAGGGGGAGTCGGTCTCGATCAACATGCGCTCGAGCGGGACACGCCGCGCCACCTCCTGCAGGTCCTTGGCGCTCTTGAAGGTGACGATGCCGGAGAAGGAGATGTGGAAGCCCATCGCGAGCGCGGCATCGGCCACGTCCTGCGTTTCGGTGAAGCAGTGCATGACGCCGCCGGCGGCCCCTGCGTCTTCCTCGCGCATCAGGCGCAGCGTGTCGGCGGCCGCATTGCGCGTGTGGATCACCAGCGGCATCCCGAGCGCACGCGCGGCACGGATGTGGGTGCGAAAGCGCTGCCGCTGCCAGTCGAGCGGCTCGGCGAGCCGGTAGTAATCGAGGCCGGTCTCGCCGATGCCTACCACTTTCGGGTGTGCGGCCATCGCCACCAGTTCCTCGACGCTGACCTCGCGGTCGTCGACCTGCTCGTCCGGGTGCACGCCGGCCGTGCACCAGACATTGTCGTGCGCCTCGGCCACCGCGCGGACGGCCGGAAAGGACTTGAGCGTGGTCGAGATCGTCAGCGCATGCGTGACCGCATTGTCGCGCATGAGCGAAAACACGCCCTCCGCCTGGGCCTGCAGCTCCGGAAAATCGAGGTGGCAATGCGAGTCGATGAACATGCCGCGATTATCTCACCCGATATAATCGGCCGATGAGCACCCTCGATTCAATTTGCCTCTATTGCGCGTCCAGTCCCGGCGCGGATCCCGCCTTCCGCGCGGCCGCCGAGCACCTCGGCCGCACCTTCGCCCGCCAGCGCATCCGCCTGGTTTTCGGGGGCGGCAGCGTGGGCCTGATGGGCGTGGCGGCCGGCGCCTGCCTGGAAGCCGGCGGCGAAGTCACCGGCGTGATCACGCGCCTGCTGATGGAAAAGGAAGTGGGCCACCCCGGCGTGAAGGACATGCACGTCGTCGAGACCATGCATGAGCGCAAAGCCCTGATGACGCGCCTCTCGCGCGGCTTCATTGCCCTGCCTGGCGGCTACGGCACGCTCGACGAACTGTTCGACACGTTGACCCTGTTGCAGCTGGGTGTGCACCACCACCCGGTGGGCCTGCTGAATGTGTCGGGTTTCTATGACGCGCTGGTGGCGTTCCTCGATCGCGCACGCAATGATCGCGTGTTGCGCGATGTCAATCGCGACAGCCTGCTCGTGGAAGCCGACCTGGAAACGTTGCTGGAACGCATGCGCCGCTTCGAGGCGCCAGATGCCAACAAGTGGCTGGACCGCGCGGCCGTGGAACTCAGGGTGTAGGCCCGAGCAACCCGCGGTAGACGGCCAGGTCCGCTGGCGAAAAGCAGCAGAACACCACGCGGGCCATGCCATGGGGCGCCGCGTGCTGGCGCACCGCCGCGACCGCGATGTGCGCGGCATCGGCGACCGGATAGCCGTACACGCCGGTGCTGATGGCCGGAAACGCGATGCTCGCAAGACCCTGCCCGTGCGCGATCCGCAACGACTCGACGTAGCAGGAGCGCAGCAACTCCGGCTCGCCGGCATGCCCTCCGCGCCATACCGGGCCGACGGTATGAATCACGAATCGCGCCGCCAACCGGAATCCGGGCGTCAACTTGGCCTGGCCGGTCTTGCAGCCCCCGAGCAGCCGGCACGCAGCCACCAGCTCAGGCCCGGCGGCGCGGTGGATCGCGCCATCGACGCCGCCGCCGCCGAGCAGGGACGAATTGGCAGCATTGACGATGGCGTCAACGCGCAGGGAGGTGATGTCGGCGAGAACCGCTTCGAGCTGCAGTGCGGCGCTCAAAGCGTGTGCGTCGGCCGCTCGGACTTGATGACGGGCGCGAGGATGCCCTCGATCTTCTTCTTCAGTTCCTGTCCCACCGGATTGTCGGGCAGGCGGATGCCGACGCCCTGCGGACGGTTGCCGTGGGCGTGTGCCGGATTGACCCAGGCCACGGTGCCGGACAACGGCACTTTCAGGGGCTCATCGAGGAACGCGAGCACGATGAGGATTTCGTCGCCCAGCTTGTGGTCGCGCTTGGATTCCATGAACAACCCGCCGCCCTTCAGGAACGGCATCCACGCCGCATACAGCGCGGTCTTGCCGCGCAGGTTCAGCGAGATCACGTCGGGACGTCGGATGGGGGCGGCAGTTTCGCTCATGGACGCTTGGCAGGGGACACCGGCTCGATGGCGGCGGCGTAGGATATTAGCAACTGTTCGAGGAAAAGTCTCGGATTGAGCGGGTGGTGCACAAGGCGCCGCGCCTCGCGCAGCGAGGTCTCGAACCGGCAGACTGCCCTGGCATTGGCCGATCCGGCGATGCGCGACAGCGCGGCGGACTGGTCGGGAAAATACGCGGGCGGCAGCGCATGGAGGCCCAGCATCAGGTCGTGCACCCAGGTGTGCAGCCACAACAAAGGTTGGGTGAGGTCCGCCTTTTCGTGGGCCTGTGCGCAGGCCAGCATGTCTCCGCGCGGATCCGCCAGGACGCGCACGAAGGCCGATCGCGCAGCCTGGTACTCCGGGGCTGCGAACGCGACCGCATCGAGGGGGGCGCCGCCTGCTGCCGCCAGCGCCAGCTCCGGCTGCCCGACCCCTTGTGCGCGCAGCCAGGACAACGCCACATCGGGTGCCGGTCGAGGCGCCGCGAGTTTCTGGCAGCGGCTCCGGATCGTCGCCAACAGACGCCCGACGCGGGAGGTCACCAGCAGGATCAGCGTGCGGGGCGGCGGCTCCTCGAGCGTCTTCAACAACGCATTGGCGGCCTCGGACTTCATCGACTCCGCCGGATGCAGCACCAGGATGCGCAGGCCGTCGCGGTGGGTCGTCAGCATCATGAAGTCGGCCAGCGCGCGGATCTGGTCGATCTTGATGAACAGGCTCTTCTTCTCCTCCTTGCCCTCCGGCGCATCGCTGTCGGCCGGACTGGCGTCCTCCTCGTCCAGCGACTCCGGCCGCACCTCGCGAAAATCCGGGTGATTGCCGTCGCGGAACCACCCGCACGCCGGGCATGCGCCGCACGCCGTGCCGCCCTGCCCGGATTCGCACAACAGCGACTGTGCGATGCCGCGGGCCAGTTCCACCAGGCCAGTGCCTTCGCGTCCGTGGATCAGCAATGCGTGCGGCAGCGTGGCGCGCCGCGCGACGAGGTCTTCGACGACCGGGCGGTGCCAGGGCAGGACCGTGGCACTCACGGAACCAGCGCCTCCAGGTGACTGCGAATCACCCCGCGGATCGCCTCGATGCCGGCACTCGAATCGATCACCTTGATCCGGCGCGGCTCGGCGGCCGCAAGGTCAAGATAGGCCCCACGCACGCGCTCGAAGAACGCCGCCTGCTCGCGCTCGAACTTGTCCGGCGCGTCTGCTCCTTGCGCGACGCGCCGTTGGGCCACCGCAACCGGCGCATCGAACAACAGCGTGAGGTCGGGCACCAGTCCGCGGTGGACCCAATCGGCGAGCGTCGCGATGCGCGCCGGATCGACGCCACGGCCGCCGCACTGGTAGGCCCGCGTCGAATCGGTAAAGCGATCGCAGGCCACCCAGGTCCCGGCCGCCAAGGCCGGCTCGATCGTGGTCAAGACCTGTTCACGGCGCGAGGCGAACATCAGCAGGGCTTCCGTGTCGGCCTGCATCCTCTCGTGCAACAGAAGCTCGCGCAGCGCCTCGCCGACCGGCGTGCCGCCAGGTTCCCGCGTGGCCAGCACGGCGTGCCCGCGCGCGCGAATCCACTCCGCCACGAACGGAATGTGCGTCGACTTTCCCGCGCCGTCGATGCCTTCAAACGTGATGAACTTGCCGCGTGCGGTCATTGTTTCAGCTGGAACTTGCGCACCGCCCGGTTGTGTTCTTCGAGCGAGGCGGAGAAATGGTGGCTGCCATCGCCCTTGGCGACGAAGTATAGGCGGTCGGACCGGGCCGGGTTCAACGCGGCGTTAATGGCCGCGGCGCCCGGCATGGCGATCGGCGTGGGGGGCAGGCCGTCTCGCGTATAGGTGTTGTAGGGCGTGTCCAGGGTGAGGTCACGCTTGCGGATGTTGCCGTCGAAGCGCGCGCCCATGCCGTAGATCACGGTGGGGTCGGTCTGCAGCCGCATCGGCATGCGCAGGCGGTTGACAAACACCGACGCGATCAACGGCCGCTCCTCTCCCTTGCCGGTCTCCTTCTCGATGATCGACGCCATGATCAGCGCCTCGTAGGGCGACTGGTACGGCAGTCCCTCGGCGCGCGATGACCAGGCCGCGGCCAGGCGCCGCTTCTGCGTCTGGTAGGCCAGCTTCAAGACGTCCAAGTCCGTGGCGCCGTCGGTAAACCGATAGGTGTCCGGGGCGAACCACCCTTCCGGATGGGCCTCCTCGGCGCCCAGGCGCCTCAACACCTCACGGTCGCTGAGGCCCGCGAGCGTGCCCTTGAATGCGGCATCGCGCGACAGCTGTGCGCGCATCTCGGCAAAGGTGATGCCCTCGACGAAAGTGATGAGCACCGGCACGACATCGCCGTCGTTGAGCTTCTTGAGCAATGCCAGGGGCGTCGTCGGCTTGTCCAACCGGTAGCGGCCGGCCTGGATCCCGGTTTGCCCCGTCACGCGCCCCAGCCACCACAGGACCTGGGCCTGCGGCAGCAGGCCGGATTCATGCAGCTGGCGATCAACCGCCTTCAGGGAGGCACCGCGCGCAACATTGAACTCGAAGGGTGCCACCGGCAGGTCAAGCGGACGGTTCGCAAAACCGTGGAGCCACCACGCAGCCGCACCCGATACCGCGCCCAGCAACAGGACGAGGGCGATGAGCCAGCGGATCAGCCTGCGCATCACGTGAATGCGGACGCGCGCGGCGCCTTAGGAGAATCGCTTGATGACCAGCGTGCCGTTGGTGCCGCCAAAACCGAAGGAGTTGGAGATGGCAATGTCGATCTTCATGTCGCGCGCGGTATTGGCACAGTAGTCGAGGTCGCAGGCCGGGTCCTGGTTCAGGATGTTGATGGTCGGCGGCGACACCTGGTGGTGCACGGCCAGCGTACTGAACACGGCCTCGATGCCGCCGGCGGCCCCCAGCAGGTGCCCGGTCATCGACTTGGTGGAATTGACCACCAGCTTCTTCGCGTGGTCGCCGAACGCAGCCTTGACGGCCTCGGTCTCGTTCTTGTCGCCGAGCGGCGTCGAGGTGCCGTGCGCGTTCACGTACTGCACGTCGCTGGCGTTGACCTTCGCATTGCGCAGCGCTGCCAGCATGCCGCGGCGCGGGCCATCCATGTCCGGTGCGGTCATGTGGTGCGCATCGGCGCTCATGCCCATGCCGAGCAGTTCGCCATAGATGCGCGCGCCGCGCGCCTTCGCGTGCCCGAGTTCCTCCAGGATCAGGATGCCGGCACCTTCGCCAAGCACGAAACCGTCGCGGTCGATGTCGAACGGCCGGCTGGCCGTTTCCGGCGATTCGTTGCGCTCCGAGAGCGCCTTGACGGAACAAAAGCCGCCGATGCCCGACATGCACACGGTGGCCTCCGCGCCGCCGGCAACCATGATGTCGGCATCGCCGTACTCGATCATGCGGCCGGCATCGCCGATGCAGTGCGTGGATGTGGTGCACGCCGACACCATCGACACATTGGGGCCCTTCATCCCGTAGTGGATCGAGATCATGCCGGCAGACATGTTGACGATCGAGCCCGGCACGAAGAACGGCGAGATGCGGCGCGGCCCCTTGGCCACCATTTCGCGGATGTTGTCCTCGATCATCGGCAGTCCACCGATGCCCGAACCGACGTTCACGCCAAACCGCTCCGCGTTTTCCGGCGTCACGGTAAGTCCCGCATCGTCGATCGCCATCTTTGTCGCGGCCAGCCCATAGTGGATGAAGGTGTCCATGCGGCGCACCTCCTTGGGCGACATCCACTGCGCCGGATCGAAGCCCTTGACCTCGCCGGCAATGCGCGTCGGCAGGACCGACGCGTCGAACCGGGTGATCGGACCGATGCCGCCGCGCCCGTTGACCAGGTTTTCCCATGCCGCCTTGATGCCGATACCGACCGGCGAAACGATCCCCAGCCCCGTGATGACAACGCGCCGTTTAGACATAGCCGATGATGTTCAAAAGTGGGAAAACGGGCGGCCGGGACCGGCCGCCCGCTGCGCCTGCCGCACCCGTGCTGCGTGCGCGCCGCGCCGGGGAATTACTTCTTGAGATTGGCGGAGATGTAGTCAATCGCTTGTTGCACGTTGGTGATCTTCTCGGCGGCCTCGTCCGGGATCTCGGTCTCGAATTCCTCTTCCAGTGCCATGACCAGCTCGACGTTGTCGAGCGAATCCGCGCCCAGGTCTTCGACGAACGAGGAATCGTTCTTGATGTCCGCCTCGGCGACGCCGAGTTGTTCCGCGACGATCTTCTTGACCCGCGCTTCGATGTTGTCCATTTGCTGCTTCCTCCAGGGGAAAAAAGAAAAACCACGTCATTTTAACAAAATGGCGCACCGTGCTTGGACGGCGGGCGCACCGGCTAATCCATGTGCATGCCACCATTGACATGCAGTGTCGCACCCGTGATGTAGCCCGCGCCCGGCGACGCCAGGAACAGCACGGCGTCGGCAATGTCCTGCGCGGAGCCCAACCGGCCCAGGGGCACATTGGCCACCAGCGCGGCCTTCTGCGCCTCGGGCAGATCCTTGGTCATGTCGGTGTCGATGAAGCCCGGCGCCACGCAGTTGACGGTGATGCCGCGGCTGCCCACTTCGCGGGCCAGCGCCTTGGTGAATCCCACCAGCCCGGCTTTTGCGGCCACGTAATTCACCTGCCCGGGATTGCCCATGGCCCCCACCACCGAGCCGATGTTGACGATGCGGCCATGGCGCGCCTTCATCATGCCGCGGATCACGCCGCGCGAAAGACGGAACACGGAGGTCAAGTCGGTGTCGATGACAGACTGCCAATCCTCGTCCTTCATGCGCAGGATCAGGGTGTCCTTGGTGATTCCGGCATTGTTGACCAGGATGCCGATGGCGCCAAACTCCTTTTCGACCTGGCCGAGCACCGCGTCGCATTGCGCCGCATCCGTGACATTGAGCACCAGGCCGCGACCTTTCAACCCCGCGCCGTCGATGGCCGCCTGAATGGCCGTCGCTCCGGCGTCACCGGTGGCGGTGCCGACGACCGTGGCGCCGGCTTGTCCGAGCGCCCGCAGGATGGCGGCGCCGATGCCGCGCGTGGCACCGGTCACCAAGGCAACTTGATTGTCCAACGATCCCATCGCCGTCTCCTAGTTTGCGCCGGTTGCTGCAACGGCAGCCTGCAGCGATGCCGCATCGTTGACCGCCAGGCATTTCAGGTTGCCGTCAATGCGTGAGTTGAGTCCGGTCAACACCTTGCCGGGCACGCATTCGACCACTTGCCGGATGCCAAGCAGCGCCAACGCCTGGATGGTTTCGATCCAGCGCACCGGTCGGAACAGCTGTTCGCAGAGCGCATTCTTGATGGCATCCACATGGTCAAACGACTGCACGTCGGCGTTCTGGATCACTGGCACCGTGGGCTGCACCATCGCGACTCCTTGCAAGGCCACCCGCAAGCGCTCCGCGGCAGGCTTCATCAACGCACAGTGCGAAGGCACGCTCATCGGCAGCATCAGCGCGCGCTTGGCCCCGCGTTCCTTGGCCAGGGCCATGCCGCGCTCGACCGCGGGGCGGTGTCCAGCGATCACCACCTGGTTGGGGGAGTTCAGATTGACGGCCTCCAGGACGTCGCCCTGCGCCGCATCGGCGCACACGTCCCGAACGGCGCTCACGTCCAGCCCCAGGATGGCGGCAATGCCGCCGGTCCCCTCGGGCACGGCATCCTGCATGGCCTCGGCCCGGAGGCGAACCAGTCGAACGGCATCGGCCAAAGACAGTGCGCCTGCTGCGCACAACGCCGTGTATTCGCCCAGGCTGTGGCCGGCAAATCGCGCTGGGAATGCACCGCCGGCGTCCTGCCAGGCGCGCCAGGTCGCTATGCCCGCCACCAGCATCAGCGGTTGGGTATAGACCGTCTGGTTGAGGAGGTCGGCCGGCCCTTCTGACAGCAGGCGCCAGAGGTCCTCGCCCAACGCGGACGACGCCTCGTCGAATGCCGATTTCACGCTCGAATACCCGACCAGGCCGTCCATCATTCCGACTGACTGGGAGCCCTGGCCGGCAAACACGATTGCAAACTGCGTCATCGGGTCCTCACCACTTGATCAATGCGGCGCCCCAGGCGAAACCGCCGCCCAAGGCTGCCAGCAGGACGTTGTCGCCCGCCTTGATTTTTCCGGCACGCACGGTGGCATCCAGCGCCAGCGGGATCGAGGCCGCGGACGTGTTGCCGTGGCGATCCACCGTCATCACCACCTTTTCATCGGGCAGGTTGAGCTTCTTGGCCGCATGCATGATGATGCGCTGGTTGGCCTGGTGGCAGATGAACCAGTCGATGGCGTCGGGTTGCAGGCCATTGGCGTTGAGCGCCTCCCAGGCGACCTCCTCGAAGGCCTTCACGGCGAACTTGTACACCGCACCGCCCTCCATGACCAGCATCGGCGAGCCGCGCACCTTGCCGCCCTCGACCGTGCCGGGCGTGCACAGCACGTTCCTGTAGCTGCCATCCGTGTGCATGTGCGTGGTCAACACCCCGGGCACATTGGACGCGCGCACCACCACGGCACCCGCCCCGTCGCCAAACAGAACGCAGGTGCTGCGATCCTGCCAATTGAGGATGCGCGAGAACACCTCGGTCCCCACGACCAGTGCGCACTGCACATTGCCGCTGCGGACGAACTGATCCACCGTGGACAACGCAAACACGAAGCCCGAGCACACGGCCTGGAGGTCGAACGCGATCGAATGCTTGATGCCCAGTTTGTCCTGTAGGATGCAAGCCGTGGACGGGAACACCATGTCCGGCGTGGAAGTCGCCACCACGATCATGTCGATCTCGTCCGGCCGCACGTGCGCGGCGTGCAATGCGCGCTTGCAGGCTTCCAGCGCCAGGTCGCTGGCGTCCTGGTGGTCCGCAGCGTAGTGGCGTTCGCGGATTCCGGTGCGCGAGACGATCCACTCGTCGCTGGTGTCCACCAGCTTTTCCAGGTCGGCATTGGTGACCACGCGGTCCGGAAGGTAACTGCCGGTGCCGACGATGCGGGAGTAAATCATGCGGCCTCCCCTCCGTTCGCCCGCGGCGCCAGCATGCCCTCGGCGTGCAGCCGCTCCATTTCGCAGGTGATCAACTCGAGAAGGCCGTGCTCGACCTCGCGCACGGCGCGTTGCAGCGCATAGGAGAACGACACGGCATCCGCCGACCCATGGCTCTTCACCACCACGCCGCGCAATCCCAGCAGCGCAGCGCCATTGAAGCGACGATGGTCGAGTTCGTGCTTGAAGCGTTTCAACACGCCGAACGACACCAGCGCGGCCAGCTTGCTGTAAACGCCGCGCTTGAACTCGGCTTTCAGCGTGTCGCCGATCATGCGCGCCATTCCTTCCGACGTCTTGAGCATCACATTGCCGACGAAGCCGTCGCACACCACGACATCCGTGGTGCCCTTGTAGATGTCGGTGCCTTCGACGTTGCCGTAAAAATTGAGGTGGCTTGCCTTGAGCAGTTCACCCGCCGCCTTGACGTTTTCGTTGCCCTTGATGTCCTCGGAGCCGATGTTGAGCAGGCCGACCGAGGGATTCTGCTTTCCCTCGACCGCCGTGCACAGCATCGCGCCCATGATGCCGAACTGCAACAGGTGGTCAGGCGTGCAGTCGGCATTCGCGCCCAAGTCCAACGTGTACACCACCCCTTTGCGTGTCGGCAGCGCCGCGGCAATGGCCGGGCGATCGATGCCCGGCAAAGTCTTCAGGACGAACTTGGCGGTCCCCATCAGGGCCCCGGTGTTGCCGGCCGAGACACAGGCATCGGCGTGGCCGTTCTTGACCAGGTCGATGGCCACGCGCATCGAGGAGTGCTTCTTGTTGCGAATGGCCGAACGGATATCCTCATCCATGCCGACGACTTCGGGCGCCTCGACGACCGAAAGCCGGCCGGCCTTTTCGGCCTCATTGGATTGGGCGGCGTTGAGCGACAGCTCCGCGCGAATGGCGGCGGTCTGGCCGACCAGCGCGACGCGGCCGTCCGGCCGTCGCGCAAGAAAGTCGAGCGCAGCGGGCACCGTCACGGACACTCCGTGATCGCCACCCATTGCGTCGATGGCAAGCGTGATCTGCATCGGTGAAATGTCCCCTCCTAGGACGATTTCACTGCCGAATTGATATTGTTGTTCTTCTCGCCGAGCCAGCCGACAGAAGACTATTCGTCCGACTTGGTCTTGACGACCTTCTTGCCGCGATAGTACCCGGTCGGGCTGATGTGGTGACGCAGATGCGTCTCACCCGTGGTGGGTTCCACCGCAATCGGCGGATTGGTCAGGAAATCGTGGGCACGGTGCATGCCACGCTTCGAGGGCGACTTCTTGTTTTGTTGGACAGCCATGTGATTCTCCTTGTTTCGAAATCGTTCAGTGCTTCTTCAATGTCGCGAGTTTCGCAAATGGTGAGTCTCGCTGATCGGAACCGGGGGGGATTTTTCGACTGGGCTCCTTCGATGATTCGGACGCGCCCGGCACCGGCAAATCTCCGCTGCGCAAGCCGGCCACTGCGGTCACCGGCAAGGTCAGGAGGATCTCTTCCTCCAGGCGTTCGATCAGATCCAATTGCCGGCCGGCCACGATAACGTCCTCATCATCGCTTTCGGCTTCAAGCGGCGGCAGGTCTGCCTCCGAGGCAACCAGTCGCAGCGTGGAATCGATGTCCAGATCAAACCGCCCGGCTTCGAGCGTCAAAGGATCAGTCAGAAAAAACCAACCCGAAATTATACATCGAAGGCGCTTTATCTGTCTGCCTGTGGAATCGATTTCAGTACGACAAGATATTTGGTATTGGATTTCGCCCCCTGGCGCCGCCAGGTACTCAGAAATGCGTGGCAAGGATCCAGGCGCAACGGTGCCTTCGGCATTCTTTCTCTGCCGGGCCAGCTGCTCGACATCGAGCATCATCGATTTTTCAGGTCGTTGGGACATTGCACGATTGGCATTTCGCCACCGGGGCTCAAATTCAGATAATTTCTCTAAAAATCAATATGTTACAATGACAATTGCATTGGAGTCAACCCTGTAAATCCGCGCCACTTTGACTTTCCGTCCACGCCCATCCATGTTGCGGAAGATCGTTCTCGCCTCCACATCCCGCTATCGCGCGGATTTGCTTGATCGTCTCGGAATGCCCTACAACGTGGCGTCGCCTGCCACCGTCGAAACGCCCAATGCCGACGAGCATCCGCGGGACCTGGCGCTCAGGCTCTCAGCCGCCAAGGCGAATAGTGTTGCCTCGCAGTTTCCAGACGCGCTGATCATTGGGTCGGATCAGGTCGCGGATTGCAACGGGTTGACGCTGGGCAAGCCGGGCTCGCGCGAACGGGCGATCGAACAATTGCAGCGAATGAGCGGCAGTCAGGTGACGTTCCACTCCGGAATCGCCCTGCTGGACACGCGAACGGCCACGATACAGTCTGCCAGCATTCCAACATCGGTCACTTTCAGGATACTGGCGGGCGACGAAATCGAGGCGTATGTGGATCGCGAACCTGCGTTCGACTGCGCGGGCAGCGCCAAGATCGAGGGACTCGGCATTGCGCTGATGCAATCCGTGCGGAGCGAAGACCCGACCGCCTTGATCGGCCTTCCCCTCATTGCCCTGACACGCATGCTGGGAGACTTCGGCGTCCGGGTCCTGGGTCCGCATTAGGGTTACATCATGCCGGCCGCCAAGGGCACCCTGTTCCTGATTCCAACCAACCTCAGCGAACCCATCGATCCGGAACGCATCCTTCCCGCGGCGCACCTCGCCATCGTCCGTCGGCTGGATGTCTTCATTGCCGAGAACGCAAAGTCAGCGCGCGCCTTCCTGAATGCGGTGGACATCGGCAGGCCGGTTTCAACCGTTCGAATCACCGAGCTCACGCATCGGACGCGCGCACAAGAAACCGGCGCCCTGCTGTCGCCCGCGCTGCAGGGGCAGGATGTCGGCTTGATGTCGGAAGCCGGCGCGCCCGGCGTTGCCGATCCGGGAGCGCTCCTGGTCGATGCGGCCCACCGCGAGGGCATCCGGGTCGTGCCGTTGGTGGGCCCATCCTCGATCCTGCTGGCCCTGATGGCCGCGGGACTCAACGGCCAGAACTTCGCCTTTCATGGCTACCTGCCCGCCGATGGCGCGGGACGGGTCAGGGCCATTGCGGATCTCGAACGCGATTCCCGCAAATTTCGCCGCACGCAGTTGTTCATCGAGACGCCGTACCGCAACCAGGTGTTGTTCGAGGATCTGCTGAAGACCCTGTCGGCATCGACGGTAGTGTGCGTGGCCGTTGACCTCACGGGGTCCACGGAGCACATCCTGCGCGCCACCGTGGGTGAGCTGCGGCGCACGCGGCCATCGCTTCCAAAGACGCCTGCGATGTTCCTGTTCCAGGCGTGAGATCCTGCCGCGACCCGGGCTTCAGTCCCTCGCCCGCGCGGCGCCCTCGAAGATCGATCGCTTTTCCAGCAGCGGCGCCAGTTCCTCGGCCGAGGCCGGCACGCTGAAATAGAACCCCTGGCCCACACTGCACCCCTTGGCGCGCAGCAGCGTCAGTTGTCCGGCGGTTTCGATGCCTTCGGCGGTGATCTCGAGGTCCAGGCTCTTGGCCATGTTGATGATCGCCACAACGATCGCCGTGTCATTGGGGTCCACCGTGATATCGCGCACGAAACTCTGGTCGATCTTGAGCTTGCTGATCGGCAGGCGCTTGAGGTAGGACAGGCTCGAGTAGCCGGTGCCGAAATCGTCCACTGCCAGGTGCACGCCGAGCTGGGCAATGCGGTCGAGCAGCGAAACGCTGGCTTCCCCCTGGCGCATCACCTGGGTCTCGGTCACTTCCAGCTCCAGCCACTGCGGCGACAGGCCGGACTCGGCCAGCGTGGCTTGCAGGTTCTCGATGAATCCGCGATCGGCCAGCTGGCGGGCGGACAGGTTGATGGCCATGCGGCGCGGCGGATGGCCCGCGCGCTGCCACTGCACCGCCTGCTTGCAGGCCTCGCGCAACACCCAGTTGCCGATATCGCTGATGAGACCGGTCTCCTCGGCCAGCGGAATGAACTCCCCCGGCATCACGGTGCCGCCTTCTTCGCTGATCCAGCGCACCAGCGCCTCAAGCGCGACGATCTCCCCGGTGTTGAGGTCGATCTGGGGCTGGTACACCAGCGCAAAATCCCCGCGGCTGACTGCCGCGCGCAGGCTCGTTTCCATCGCCGCGCGGCGTTTGACCGCGATGTTCATCTGCGGCGTGAAGAACTGGTAGGTGTTCTTCCCCAGCGCCTTGCCGTGGAACATCGCCGTGTCCGCATTGCGCAGCAAGGTTGGCGGATCCTGGCCGTCGTCCGGATAGACCGCGATACCGAGCGAAGCCGACACATGCTGGTCCACGCCGTGCACCTTGAAGGCCGCCCTCAGGTTCTCGAGGATTTTCTGCGCCACGCGCGTGGCGCCCTGATGCCCCTCCATCTGGTCGAGCAGCACGATGAACTCGTCACCGCCCTGCCGGGCGATGGTGTCCTGGGCGCGCACCGCGCCCTTGAGGCGCAAGGCGACCTGGCGCAACAGGTCGTCGCCCACATCGTGCCCGAGGGTGTCGTTGATGTTCTTGAAATTGTCGATGTCGATAAACATCACCACGCAGCGCGCGCCCGCGCGCTGCGCATGCACGATTGCCTGCGCGATGCGGTCCTGCATCAAAAGCCGGTTCGGCAGCCCGGTCAATGCGTCGTGATAGGCAAGGTGCTGCACCCGCTCCTGGATGGCCTTGCGGTCGGTGATGTCGCGCGTGTTGACGATGATGCCCTTCACATGCGGGTCATCGAGGCAGTTCTTGCCGATCGACTCGAGCGTCCGCCATTCGCCCGCCGCGTTCATGACACGGAACTCGGCCGCCAGCCGCATGTCGCCCGACTTGATCAGGCGCGCGAAGTCGCTGCGCATGGTGACCGCGTCGTCACGGTGCACCAGGTCGAATTGGTTCTTGCCAATCATCTCGGCCGGTTCGTAGCCGAGCAGGTGCTTGACGGACGGGCTCTGGTAACGGATCACGCCCTGCTCGTCGAGCACGGTCACGATATCCATCGCGCTCTCGGTCAGCGCCTTGAATCGCCGCTCCGAGGATTCCAGCGCCTCCGAGACCTGCCTGACGTCCGTGATGTCCGTCATCACCCCGATGATGCCGGCGGGTCGCTGCTGCATATCGGTGAAGCGGCCCACGTGCCAGACCACCGCACGACTTTCCCCCCGCCCGTCCTTGACCACCACTTCATCGGCCATGGTGCGGCCGGTCTCCAACACCTCCCGGTCCCTCTCCAGCAGCACCCGCGCGCTCTCCTCACCGGTCAGGTCGCTGGTGCATTTGCCGATCCAGTCCTCGCGGCGCTTGCCGAAGAACGATTCCCACGCCCGGTTGAAGCCGAGGTACTGCCCTTCAGCCCGGCGGTAAAAGATCGGCGCGGGAATCACCTCGAGCAACTCCTGGATGAAATGCAACTGGGCGTCCAGCGCCTGGGTGGCCGATCGGACACCCGTCACGTCGTTGCAGATGACCAGGATGCCGTCGACTTCACCTGCCGCGTTGCGCAGCGGCGCCGCATTGAGGCTCAGCGTGTAAACCTTGCCCCCGGCGTGGGTCCAGGAGATCTCCTCATCCTTGACCACTTCACCCTGGATGGCGCGCTCGCGCAGGTCGCGCAGCCGTGCCTCGTGTTCGCTGCTGCGCAACGGCGACGGCTTGCCGATCGCCTCCTCGGGGCCGATGCCGAACAGTTGCGCGGCGGCCGGATTCCACAAGGTGACGATGCCTTCGCGGGTCAACGAGTAGATCGCCAGGGGCGCCGTTTGCACCACCGCGCGCAACGATTCATTCAGGCGCTGCAGGTCGAACTGGGTCTCGCGGAAGCGCGTGACGTCCTCGACCGAGCCCAGGGCGTACAGGTAGTTTCCGTCCGCGTCGCGCACGGCCACTCCGGAAAGCACCGCCCACATGACGCTGCCGTCCTTGCGCACATAGCGCTTCTCGCGCGACGCCGGCGCCGCAGCGCCGGATTGGATGTCGGCGAGGATCCTGGCATCGTTTTCGCGATCGTCGGGGTGCGTGACATCGAGAAAATTCCTGCCGATCAGTTCTTCAAGCGAGTAGCCCAGCATCTCGCAGAAACGCGCATTGACCATCGTATAGCAGCCGTTCGCATCCACCTGCGTGAGGCCCGTGCCGATGAGTTCGAAGGATTCGCGGAAGCGCCGTTCGCTGCGCGCGATGGTCTCCTCGCGGTCGCGCACGGCCGCGGCAAGCTCGGTCAGCGCGGCGCGCAATTGCGCCACTTCAAGGTAGTCTGCATCGTCGTCACCGCCACGGAATTCGGTGAAGGGCTGGCGGCGCAGGTCATCCGTCAAGCGCCGGATCGGTCCGCCCACGACGCGGGCCACGACCATGCCGATCACCACCGACAGCACCACCGCACCAAATCCCCACCAGAGCAATTGCTGCTGCAGGCGCTCCCCCACGGCAGGCGGAATCGCGCCGTCACCGGTCAGTCGCAGGGCGATGATGCCGATCAGCAAGGCGGTGCCAAGCGCCACGGCTGCGAAACCGGCGGTGATCCGCGACTGGATGCCGCGCAGTTCGGCCGGCTCGCGCCCTGATCCGTGGGTGTCCGGCGGACTGGTCACAGGGTCCTCCGGTGCTTGCGCAGCCGCACCGGCGGGCCGCCGCATGCCGGCAGCCAGGAGCGCCTATTTTGGGTCGAGTTCCCCGGGAATCGCACGATGATCGATGGTCAATTCGACCCGGCCTTCGATGACCCGGACCGGCAGTTTTTGTAGGGACGCTCCGCCACAAGGGCCCGCAATGCACAACCCGCTGTCGGGCTCGAAAAGGGCCCCGTGCGTAGCGCAGATCAAGTATATGCCGGATTCGTCGAACACCTCCCCCGGTTGCCAGTCGAGCGGCGTGCCGCGGTGCGGGCACACATTGACCGCGGCATGCACTTCCCCCTTGAAGGCATAGGCGAACGCCGCCACCGCCCGTCCGGCACGCTGGATCTCGAACGTCACCGCGCGCCCGCCGTCGGCGAGCGACTCGCGTGCACACACGTCGCGCAGGCGCTTCAAGCGTTCCGCATCAGCCATTCGCCCAGTTCTCCGACGCTCGACACCACGGCCTTGGCGCCCTGGTCCACCAGCAGGGCAGCCGGATGCGCACCGTACGACACAGCCACCGCATCGACGCCGGCGTTGCGTGCGAGGTCCAGGTCGTGCGTCGTGTCGCCGATCATCAGCACCTGCCCGCGCTCGACGCCCGCAAAGTCCATCAGGCGCTCCAGCATGTCCGGGTGCGGTTTGGGAAAGCCCTCGTCGGCGCACCGCGTGAATTGGAACCGGCCGGCCAGTCCGCTGTGGTTCAGCGCCCGGTCGAGTCCGCGACGTGACTTGCCGGTGGCCACGGCCAGGATGCGCTCGCGCTGGTCCAGCGCACCCAGCAGTTCGCGCATGCCCTCGTACAACGGCGTCTCATGGTCATGCGCGAGGAAATGCGCACGGTAGTGCATGCCGAAGGTGTTGGCTTGTCCGCTGTCGATGCCCGGAAACAGGCGTTCGATCGAATCGCGCACCCCCAACCCGATGACCGCCTTTGCCTCCCGGGTGCCGGGCTCGCGCAACCCCGTGGCGACCGCCGCGCGCTGGATGCACTGCGCGATCAGGGATGTCGAATCCATGACGGTGCCGTCCCAATCGAACACCACCATGCGGTAGCGGAGCGTCATGCGGCTTGCCCGCGCAGGACATCGAGGTAGCGCGCCAGGTCGCGTGGAACGGGCACAGCAAGGCGCAGCACCTCGCCGGTCAGCGGATGGGGAAAGGCCAAGGATGCGGCGTGCAGGAACATGCGCTTGAGCCCGCCGTTCCGGTTTGCCGCGACGAACTTGTTGAGTGCGAAGTCACCATACTTGTCGTCCCCCAGGATCGGATATCCCTCGCTCGCAAGGTGGACGCGGATCTGGTGCGTCCGGCCAGTGCGGATCTCGCAATCGACCAGGGTTGCGCCCGGCAACCTCTCTTTGCGCGTGACAATGGTGTGCGACTCCTGCCCGTCCTCCTCGTCGGCGGTCACGCGGCGCTCGCCGGATGCCATGACATGCTTGGCCAACCGGATGCGGATGTGCCTGCGCTCATACGGCCAATCGCCCTTGACCAGCGCGAGGTAGTGCTTGTCCATGCGCGCCTCGCGCTCGCCGCGCAGCAGCGCGTGCAGGCCGGTCAGCGCAGACCGCTTCTTGGCCACCAGCACCAATCCCGACGTGTCGCGGTCGAGTCGATGCACCAGTTCAAGGAACCTCGCATCCGGCCGCAAATCGCGCAACATTTCGATCATGCCCAAGGCAATGCCACTCCCGCCATGCACTGCCAGGCCGGCCGGCTTGTCGATGGCCAGCAATGCCTCATCCTCGTATGCCACACTCAAGGACTGGTGCGCCTTCCGGGTGGTTTTGCCGCCAGACTCCGCACCCGTGCTAGGGTTTGCCGGCTTGATGTCCATGCGAACGGGCGGCACGCGGACCAGATCGCCGGCGTTCAGGCGGTAATCCACGGCCGTGCGCCCTTTGTTCACCCGCACCTCGCCGCTGCGCACGATGCGGTAGACATGGCTCTTGGGGACGCCCTTGAGTTCGCGGAGCAGGAAGTTGTCCAGACGCTGACCGTGGTGGTTTTCATCCACCACCAGGTGTTGAACCGCGGGGGCCCCAACAGGGGGCGCATGTTTTTCGCCGCGCGCAGCCATCTTCGGATAGAATCGTATCTCGTTGATTTTGAAGCGAGTCCCGCGATTGGCGGGCATTGAACACCCCGGGTGGGCCAGACGATTGATCGGCCCCACCCGCCTGTCATGCCCCGGCCAGGAAATCGCAAGGCACGCACCAAGGTCGCCGGCCTGACCGCCAAGCGCGTTCCCGCGCGGTTCTTCAAACCTACCGCCAGCGTTCCGCAATTGCCGCTCAGGTCCGGAAAACGGGCGGTCGTGTTCGCTCACCGCCGACCCGAGCCAGGCTCGGTGTCATCAAGTAGCGATGGTAAACGATTTGCGCGCACCGTCCGCGAAGCGGATTGAACGATTCGAGGTGGCGCGAAGAGGAATTCGGGGGGGCGGCGCCGAGATTGGGCGTCCGCAATCCCAGCGCAGCAAGCACGCGATGAGCGTGCCTTTGAAACGACTAGCACCCATGCGGACTGTCCCAACGTCATCGACCCGAAGCACCGGCTTGCCGGCTGCGCGCGCCAACCCGCGCGGCGATGACGCGATGCGTCCGTCCCGCTAGCCCGCCGCGCACCGGCCGCCCCGCGCGGCCCCTCTTCCGCCTGTCCACGTCCGTTCGCAGCGCGCGAACCGTTGAGGTTTGGAAGGAAGAAACATGAAGAGAATGCTGTTCAACGCGACGCAAGCCGAAGAACTGCGCGTCGCCATCGTCGATGGCCAGAAGCTCATCGACCTGGATATCGAGCACGCCGGCCAGGAACAGAAGAAGTCCAACATCTACAAGGCCGTGGTCACCCGCGTGGAGCCGTCACTGGAGGCGGTGTTCGTCGACTACGGCGCCGAGCGCCACGGCTTCCTGCCGTTCAAGGAACTCATCCGCGAATACGTGCAGGGTGAATCCGGCGACGGCACACGCGCCAAGATTGCACAGAACCTGAAAGTCGGCCAGGAACTCCTGGTGCAGATCGAAAAGGACGAGCGCGGCAACAAGGGCGCCGCGCTGACCACCTACATCTCGCTGGCCGGCCGCTACCTGGTGCTGATGCCGAACAACCCGAAGGGCGGCGGCGTCTCGCGCCGCGTCGAGGGCGAGGACCGCAACGAACTGCGCGACATGGTCGACCAGTTGCAGGTGCCCGAGGGCATGAGCGTCATCGCCCGCACCGCCGGCATCGGCCGCGCGGTCGAGGAACTGCAGTGGGACTTGAACTACCTGCTGCAACTGTGGGAGGCCATCGAGGGCGCCGGCAAGGAAATCAAGGCGCCGGAACTGATCTATCTCGAGTCGAGCCTGGTGGTGCGCGCCATCCGCGACCTGTTCCAGCCCGACATCGGCGAGATCCTCATCGACACGCCGGAGATCTTCGAGCAGGCGCAGTCGTTCATGTCGACCGTGATGCCGGCCAACGTCAACAAGGTCAAGCTCTACAAGGACGATGTGCCGCTGTTCTCGCGTTTCCAGATCGAGCACCAGATCGAGACCGCCTACCGCCGCGACGTGACCCTGCCCTCCGGTGGCGCGATCATCATCGACCATACCGAGGCATTGGTGTCCGTGGACGTCAACTCCGCGCGCGCCACCAAGGGCTCCGACATCGAGGAAACCGCGTTCCGCACCAACTGCGAGGCCGCCGACGAAATCGCCCGCCAGTTGCGCCTGCGCGACCTGGGCGGCCTGGTCGTCATCGACTTCATCGACATGGAATCGGGCAAGAACCAGCGCGAGGTGGAAAACCGCCTGCGCGATGCGCTTCGGCACGACCGCGCCCGCGTCCAGACCGGCAAGATCTCGCGCTTCGGCCTGATGGAACTCTCGCGCCAGCGCCTGCAGCCGGCCCTGTCGGAATCGTCCTACATCCCCTGCCCGCGCTGCCACGGCGTGGGCCACATCCGCGACACCGCCTCCTCGGCGCTGCACATCCTGCGCATCATCCAGGAAGAGGCGATGAAGGAGACTACCGGCGCGGTGCATGCGCAGGTGCCGGTCGATGTGGCGACCTTCCTGCTCAACGAGAAGCGCCAAGACATCCACAAGATCGAGATGCGCTTCAAGGTTGACGTCCTGCTGATCCCGAACATCCACCTGGAAACGCCGAACTACGAGATCGAGCGCCTGCGCACCGATTCGGACAAGCTCGACCTGGTGATCCCCAGCTACGAGATGGTCAACAAGCCGGTCGAGGAAGCTGCAGTCAAGGCCGCGGCAGACAATGCGGCCAAGGCCGCGCGCCCGGAACCGGTGGTCAAGGGCATCACGCCCGCGCAACCTGCACCGAACGCACCCGATCCGGTCCCGGTCGTGCGCGAATCGGCGCGCGAAGCCCGCCGCGAACCGGCCCGTGCGAACGCACCGGCACGTCCTGCGGCATCGGCCGCACCCGAGGTTTCGCTGTGGAAGCGCTTCATGGGCTGGTTCTCCGGCACCCCGGCCCCCGCGCCGCAAGCCGCCGCTGCGCCCGCCAAGGAAGGGCAAGCGGCGCCACGCCGTGACCGCGAACAACGCGACGGCCGCGACCAGCGCGGCGGCGGACGCCGTGACCGCGAGGGCCGCAATGAACGGGGACCGCGCCAGGAGCGCGGCGAGCGCGGCCCGCAGCAGCAAGGAGGACGCCGCGAGCAGGGCCAGGGTCAGAACCGCCGCAGCGAGCCGCGCGACGGCGCACAAGGCCAGTCCCCGCGGCCCGCCGATGCACCCAAGGCGCAGGACGGGCATGCGCCGGTCGCCACCGCACCACAACAAAAGCAGCGCCAGCCGCAGCCCCACAAGAGCGCCCTGGAGGCACATCCGCCCGCAACCGCATCCGGCGAGGAAGGTGAAGGCCGCGGCCGTCGCCGTCGCCGCGGTGGCCGTGGACGCGACCGCGATCGCGAAGGCCGTGACGCGCGCGCCGAGGGCGTGACATCGCCGGCCCCGGCCGACGTCCCGCCGGCTGAAGCGAGCGCCGCCCCCGCAACGCCGCCGATGCAGGCCGTCGCCATGGAGGCCCCGGCGCCCATCTTGGCGGTGGCCCCGCCGGCGCCGGACACCGGCGAACGTGCACCCCTGTTTGAAGATCGTGCGCCCGTGCAACGCGCAGCGGAACCGGAACAGGCGTCCGCTGCCCAGTGGGTCGCCCCTGCCGCCGCCGCGGAGCCCGCTGTCATTGAAATGCCTGCAGCGCCCGCACCCGTCGCCGAGGTGGTGAAGGCAATGCCCGTGACACAACCTCCTGTGAGCTTCGGCAGCGTGGACCAGATCCCCGACATCGAGCGCGCCGAGCGTACCAGCCGCCGTCGCACGAGGGGCACAGACGCCACTCCCGCGGCCGAGCCGCTGGTGTTCATCGAAACGGCCGCCGACAAAGCCGCGCAAGCGATGCTGGTCGAGGAAGAAGCGCCACGCCGCACGTCGCCGCGTCCTCGCAAGGCGAAACCGGCGGGCGCCGAACCCCTGGTGTTCGTGGAAACGGGCAAGGGCAACGCACCCCAGGACCAAAGCAGCGCCTGACCGGCAGGCGACGCGCTTCCCCTCGCGCCGGGCCCGAAGCGCAAAGCCAACCTTGAACCCGCATGCGGTGACGCGTGCGGGTTCTTTGTTTTGGGCGGCAGAATAGGCGCCCTGAACAACGACTGCGCGAGGACTGCACCATGACCGATCGCTTCGCCACGCACGAGGTCACCAACCAGCCCCCCGCGTTCGCGGCGGTCAACTTCTACGCAACGGACCGGGCATTGCAGGAAGGCGTCGCGCACTTTGGCGGCGCCTGGGCGGAAGATGCGCTGCACACCTACGGCGCGCTCGCCGGTGGCGAGATGATGGCGCTCGGCATCGCGGCCAATGAAAACAAGCCGCGCTTCAAGCCCTTCGACCGGCAGGGCCACCGCATCGACCAGGTCGAGTTCCACCCCGCGTACCACCGGCTGATGGCGCTCGGCGTCGAGCATGGCGTGTCGAACTTCACCTGGCGCCACGCAGGGCGCGAGGGCGCCAACGTGGCACGCGCCGCGCTGATGTACCTGCACACGCAGGCCGACCAGGGCACCAGTTGTCCGCTGACCATGACCTACGCGTCGGTGCCCGCCCTCCGCCGGATCGACGGTATTGCAAGCCAGTGGCTGCCGCGCATCCTGTCGACCAGCTACGACGAACGTTTCCTGCCGGCCCAGGACAAGCGCGGAGCCACCCTCGGCATGGGCATGACCGAAAAGCAGGGCGGTTCCGACGTGCGCGCCAACACCACGCGCGCGCTGCCGCTGGCACGCACAGGGCCCGGCGAGTGGTACGAACTCGTCGGCCACAAGTGGTTCTTCTCCGCACCCATGTGCGACGCGTTCCTGGTGCTGGCGCAAGCCCAGGCGGGCTTGTCGTGCTTCCTGCTGCCGCGCTTCCGGCCCGACGGCAGCGTCAACGCCCTGCGTTTGCAGCGCCTCAAGGACAAGCTGGGTGACTGGAGCAACGCCAGTTCGGAGGTCGAGTTCCACGGGGCGCATGCGCAACTGGTCGGCGACGAGGGCCGCGGCGTGGCGACCATCCTCGACATGGTGGCGTTGACGCGCCAGGACTGCATGATCGGCTCGTCCGGCATCATGCGCCAAGCCCTGGTGCAGGCCATCCATCACGCGCGCCACCGCACGGCGTTCGGCAAGCGCCTGGTCGATCAACCGCTGATGCAAAACGTGCTGGCCGACCTCGCCCTCGAATCCGAAGCCGCGCTCGCGTTGACCCTGCGTGTGGCCCGCGCCGTGGACCGCGCCCCGTACGATGCGCAGGAAGCCGCGTTCGCGCGCGTGGCCACCGCCATCGGCAAATACTGGGTGTGCAAGCGCTGTCCGCCGTTCGTCAATGAAGCACAAGAGTGCCTGGGCGGCGCCGGCTATGTGGAGGAATCGATCCTGCCGCGGCTCTACCGGCAGGCGCCGCTCAATTCGATCTGGGAGGGCAGCGGCAACATCCAATGCCTGGACGTGTTGCGCGCATTGGCGCGCGAGCCGGCGTGCCGTGATGCACTGTTCGCGGAATTCGCAACGTGCAAGGGCGAGTCGCGCTTGCTGGATGAATGCGCAGGCGCTCTCGCAGCCGAGTTGCTGGACACGGCAAACCTCGAGGCGCAGTCACGCGCCCTGGTGGAACGCATGGCGATTGCCTTGCAGGGCACCCAATTGATCCGCGTCGGGCACGGCAAACTGGCGCATGCATTCATCGAAGCACGCTTGGGCCAAGCGCGCCGCAACACCTTTGGCGCCATGGCCGGGGCGCTCGATGGCAACGACGTCATCGAGTGGGCATTCGCCGGATAGGCTTCAGGTTGGCCACCAAGTCAGACAGCGAACACCAAACTCCAGCACGGGTGCGGCGTCTGGGCCATTTGTTGTCCAAACGCCGCACCCGTGCTGGCGTTTTGCATTCGCGCGGTGGCCGAACGGGGCACGGCCCGATGAACCGATCCGCGCCCGATCAAAGCGTGGCGAGCAGTTCTCCGACCACCTTCCCACAGTCGGATTGCGCATTGTCCAGGAGCGCTTGATCTCGCTGCAATCGCTCCGTGACCCTTTCCATTTCGGCATTGGTGAGGAACTGCTCGATGCGCGCGTCCTTTCCGCCTGAACCCAGGAATCGTCCGCGCAATGCCGCGATCAGCATCGTCACGCCCGTCAGCCCCATCGCGCCAATTTGCTTGGCATGGGGATCTGCGCCATTCTCGAATTGGAGCATGAGGACAACGTTGCAGACCTGGTAGCGCGCCATTGCATCCAGGTCACGCTGTTTGGCAGCCGGCAGCTTGACCTTTGTCAGCGGCGGCGCGCGGCGCAGCACTCCCTCCGGTCCCCAGCGATCGATCTCCCTGCGAAAGGTCTCCACCAGATGGCGGCTCGCCGTCATGGCGCGCTCAGGGTCCTTCATGCGCCCGGGGTCGGTTTGGATCATGCGTTCAAGGAACTGCTTGGCCATGCCGTCGGCAACATGCGGCGGCAGCCAATCCTGCGTTACCGCGCTCGAGGGTGTCGAAAAGCAGGCCACCCACAACAAAACGAGCGTCGGACCAACAGCGCTGCGCAGACGATCATGCACGGCTGGCTCAATCCTCCTCATCCTTGTGCACCTTGTAACGCTTGATCAACTCGGCCTGGGTCTGGCCCGGCACCGGCTCGTAGTGCGAGAGCTCGATCGAGTAGCTGCCCTGCCCGCCGGTAATCGATTTCAGCCGCGTCTGGTAATCCTGCAACTCCGAGAGCGGCTGGATCGCCAGCACCACGGACACGCCCGGCGAGAGCCCGCGCGTGCCGGTGATCTGGCCGCGATGCGATGAAATGTCCCCGGTGATGGTGCCGATGAAGTTCTCCGGCACCGTGACTTCCAGGTTCACGATCGGCTCCAGCAGCACCGGCCGCGCCTTGGAAATCGCATCGATGAAAGCCTTGCGGCCGGCCGTGGCGAAGGCCACTTCCTTGGAGTCGACCGGGTGGCTCTTGCCGTCGTAGATGATGACGCGCACGTCGTGCACCGGGAAGCTCGCCAAGGGGCCCGACACCAGCACTTCCCGGATGCCCTTTTCCACCGCCGGGATGAACTGCGTGGGAATGGTGCCGCCGTGGATGTCGTTGACGAACTCGAAGCCGGCGCTCCTCGGCATCGGCTCGATGCGCAGGAACACTTCGCCGAACTGTCCCGCGCCGCCGGATTGCTTTTTGTGCCGGCAGTGCCCATCGGCCTTGGCCATGATGGTTTCGCGGTACGGGATCTTGGGCGGCTTGGTGAGGATCTCGAGGTTGTACTGTTTCTGCATCTTTTCCAGCATGGCGCGCATGTGCAGGTCGCCCAGGCCGTTGATGACGGTCTCGTGGGTGGTCGGATGCCGCTCCATGACAAAGCACGGGTCTTCCATCTCCAGCTTGTGCAGCACCTCGAAGATGCGTTGCTCGTCGCCGCGCCGCTTTGGCTCCACCGCGAGGCCATACATCGGCTGCGGGAAGTCCAACGGCACCATGTGGATGCGATCCTCGTCGTGCGAATCGTGCAGCACCACGTCGAACATGATGTCGTCCACCTTGGCCACCGCCCCCATCTCACCCGGGATGAGTTGCTTGACCTCCTGGTATTCCTTGCCCTGCAGCTTGTACAGGTGCCCGGCCTTGAACGGCTTGGTGGTCTCGCCGATGTAGAGCTGGGTGTTGGGCGTGATGGTGCCCTGGTGCACGCGGAATACGCCCATCTTGCCCACGAACGGGTCCATCACCACCTTGAACACGTGCGCAATGACGTGCTTCTTGGGGTCCGGCTCGGCGCGGAATTCCTCGGCGTCCTTGCCCTCGCCCTTCACGAACATCGGCGGATTGCCCTCCATCGGGTTGGGCGCAAGCTTGGCAAAGATGTCGAGCAGCTCGGGAATACCGGCGCCGGTCTTGGCGGAGACAAAGCACACCGGCACCAGGTGCCCGTCGCGCAACGCCTGCTCGAAGGGTGCGTGCAGCTGCTCCGGCGTGATGGAGTCGCCCTGTTCGAGGTAGAGCTCCATGAGCTTTTCGTCCACCTCGACCACCTGGTCCACCAGCGCCGAGTGCGCCGCTGCGACCGAGGAAAAATCGGACTCGCCCGCGGGATTGAAAAAGCAGTCGGTGACCGCCGTACCGCCCTGGGCCGGCAGGTTGATCGGCAGGCATTCCTTGCCGAAGGTCTCCTGGATGCGCGACAGCAGGTCCGGCAGGTTGACGTTTTCGGCGTCGATCTTGTTGATCACGATCATGCGGCACAGGTGGCGCTTTTGCGCCAGGCTCATCATGCGGTGCGTGGTCAGTTCGATGCCGTTCTGCGCATTGATCACCACCGCCACGGTCTCGATCGCGTCGAGCGCGGAAATCGCCGGGCCCATGAAGTTGGGATACCCCGGCGTGTCGATCATGTGGATGTGCGCGCCGCCGTGGGAAAAGTGGAACAGCGAGGAATTGAGCGAGTGCTGGTATTGCTTCTCGAGCGGGTCGAAGTCGCAGACCGTCGTCCCCTTCTCTGTACTGCCCATGGCGCCGATGGCGCCGGTCTTGAACAGCAAGGTCTCGGCCAGCGTGGTTTTGCCCCCGCCCGAATGGCCGACGAGCGCAATGGTGCGCAGGTCCCCCGTCGTGAAATTCGACATGTCTCCTCCGTGGTTTTTTGGTTGGAATGTCGCGAACGCGGCGGTACAAGGCTACCACCGGCGGGGCGGGTGGGCAAAATGCGCAGGATTTCCGGGCGCACGCGCCAGGCACTAGCTTTCGCGCACCGGCTCCGCTGGCCGCGCCACCGCGCGCGCCAATCGCCGCGAGATGCCCTGCCCCGTCTCGCGCCTGGCATGCCACAACGCACGCAACGCGCGCGTTTCGACGCGGATGCGCCGGTCAAGGCGCGCCCACTCTTCGCTGAGCAGTTCCTCGCACACCGACAGCAGGGTCGCGGATGGCAAGGTGGCGGACGCCTGCGTCATGCCGTCCACGGTGTGCAGGGTCATGCCAGCAGCGGCGGCGAGCCGCGCCATCGCCTGGTTGTGCGGCAGGCAAAGTAGCTCGATGCGCTCGAGGCCGATCGCACGTGCATGCGTGGCGGCGCGCCCCAGCAGCGCGCGCCCGATGCCCTGGCCGCGATGGCGCCTGAGCACGCTCAGGCCCACCTCGGCCGCGGCCTCCAGGCGCGCCACATGCGCGACGCCGGCCAGGCGATCCGCATCGTCGAACGCGCCGAACAGGGCGTCGCGCTGAAAGTCGATGCGCGCAACGTACTCACGCAATGCCGCGCGTGTCAGCGCATGCCCGAAGCGCAGGCGCAGGGCCTCTGCATCCAGGCGGCTGAAGTGGCGTGCGATTGCCTTGCGATGCGCAGGTTGCAGGCGCTGCACCAGGTGATTCATGTGGCCCCCCATTGAAAAAAAACCCCGGGCGGGCCCGGGGCATGGAACCACGCTTTCGGCGTGGGAGGAGAAAACACGGTAGTCGGGCGGCGCACGAAGGCGCCCACACCGGGTCAGGCCTGCGGCGTGCGCCGCGTGAGCGAAGTCGTGTAGTACGCCGGCGGCTGGAGCGCCCGATTTGCGGCGTCCGCCAACGCATGCCAACCGCGGCGATGCAGCGCCACCGTGCCCATGACTCCCTTGACCAAGAGGCCGCTCAGGTACACGGCACGATCGATGCGCGCACGGCGGATGTGGTCTTCGATCGGGGTGAAGTCGGTTGGGATGGGGTGGTTCATGGTGTCCTCCGCGGGTCGGGTGGAAAAATGCGCCGGTCCGGCGGGTAGCCTTCGCGGCGGTGCGACGCGGCGATTTCCTTGGCTTTTCGAGGATTTCCTCGAGTGCCCTGCTGCGTTGCACAACACCAATGTATTGCTGGGATGCGCCAGTTTCCAATCGTAGTTTTGGATAGGCATCATCATTTTTTTGGATGGAACCAAACCAGTTTGTTGCAGGACACCATCAGTAAAATGAATGACCAATTCAAGCGGCTCACCAGGCCATGGAGCTTTATCAATTGCGCGGCTTTGCCGCCATCGTCGAATCCGGCCACCTCACGCGCGCCGCCGAGCGGCTGCACCTGAGCCAGCCGGCGCTGAGCGCGCAGTTGAAGGCGCTCGAGGAGGAGCTCGGCGTGAGACTGTTCGATCGCACCCCGGGCGGCATGGTGCTCACCGCGGCCGGCAAGCGCGTGCTGAAGTCGGCCAATCGCGTGCTCAATGCGGCCAAGGCGCTGAAGGCCGAGGCGCGGCTCCTGAGGGGCGACCTGGTCGGTCGCGCACGCATCGGCACCCTGTCCGACCCGGCCGCCATCCGGCTCGGCGAGTTCACTGCGCTGGCCGTCGAGCGCCATCCCTCTCTTCAGATCGAGTTGCATCAGGAAGTCACCGGCGTGGCGCTGGAATCGGTGGCGCGCGGCGACCTCGACGCGAGTTTCTTTTACGGCGACATCGACCGTCCCGACGTGACCGGCGTGCCGTTGCGCGAATTCGTCTATCGCGTGGCCGGTCCCGCCGAGTGGGCCACGAAGATGTCCCTGGCCGGCTGGAACGAGATCGCCGAGATGCCGTGGATCGTCACGCCGCCGATCTCCAGCCACCACCGCCTGGTGCAGCGGCTGCTGCAGCAGCATGGCGTGGAACCGACGACGACCGTCGAGGCGGACCAGGAAACGGTGATCAGTTCGCTGGTCGAATCCGGACTCGGCATCGCAATGATGCGCGAGGATGTCGCGCTACAGAAGGTGGCCGCGGGCACGGTGTACCTGTGGAAGGACGTCAACATCCGCACCACGCTGTGGTTCATTCATCAGCGCGCACGGCAAGACGACGCCATCCTGCGCGCCCTGCTCGACATCCAGCGCGAGATGTGGCTGATCGACTCGGACGCGTCCTGATCCTGAAGACCAGGCCACCGTGGCGTCCCGTATCATGCCGCCCATGTCCGCCGCCTCATCCGCCCTGAACCCCGGCGTCGCCAAGCGCGAAGTGTTCGCCTGGTCGATGTACGACTTCGCCAATTCCGGCTACACCACGGTGGTGCTGACCGCCGTGTTCAACGCCTACTTCGTTTCGGTGGTCGCGCAGGGCGCGCCGTGGGCCACGTTTGCATGGACCGCGACGCTGGCGGTCTCGTACCTCCTGGTCATGGCGGCCGGGCCGGTGATCGGCGCGTATGCCGATGCACGGGGCGCCAAGAAGCGCGTGCTGTTCCTCGCCACGGCCGGCTGCATCGTGTCCACGGCCCTGCTGTTCGGCGCCGGGCCGGGCACGCTGGCGCTGGCGTGCGCCGCCGTGATCGTGTCCAACTTCTGCTACGCCATCGGGGAAAACATCGCCGCCGCCTTCCTGCCGGAGCTGGCGCGCCCGGCGGCGGTCGGCAAGGTCTCGGGCTGGGGGTGGGCCTGGGGGTATGTCGGTGGCCTTGTGGCGCTGGGCGCCTGCCTCGCATGGATCCAGACCGCGCCCTGGCGCGGCCAGACGACCGGCGAAGCCGTGCCGATGACCAACCTCATCACCGCCGTGATCTATGCGGCAGGCGCGGCCTTCACCTTCCTGTGGCTCAAGGAGCGCAAGACGCCCGTGGCGGGCAACGTGCGCTGGGCCGATGCCTTCGCGCGCCTGGCGGCCACGGCACGCGCGGCGCGGCGCTACCGCGACCTGCTGCTGGTGTTTGCCTGCGGTACTTGCTACCAGGCCGGCGTGGCCACCGTGATCACGTTGGCCGCCATTTACGCCCAGCAGGTGATGGGTTTCGAGACCGTCGACACGCTCAAGCTCATTCTCATCGTCAACGTGACGGCGTGCGTCGGCGCCTTCGCGTTCGGTTACGTGCAGGACGCGATCGGCAAGAAGCGCGCCCTGCTGCTCACGTTGTGCGGGTGGATCGCGATGGTGGTGACGGCCTGGTTCGCCACCACGCGGCCGTTGTTCTGGGTGGCGGCCAACCTCGCGGGCCTGTGCATGGGGTCGAGCCAGTCCGCCGGACGCGCGCTGGTGGCGTACTTCGCGCCGCCGGCGCAGGCGGCCGAAATGTTCGGCCTGTTCGGCGTTGCCACGCGCCTGGCCGCCGTGCTGGGGCCGCTCACCTATGGCACGGTGTCCTGGGTCACCGGCAACGACCACCGGCTGGCCATGCTGGTCACCGGCGTGTTCTTCATCGCCGCCATCGCCGTGCTCACGCAAGTGGACGAAGCGCGCGGCCGCGCCGCCGCCGAGGCACAATAGCGGTCATGCAGAAAACCTACTACCAGATCCTCGGCGTAACGCCGGAAGCGACCGAGTCGCAGATCCTGGCTGCGCACATGAAGGCGGTGGCCCGGCTGATGGACTCGGGGCTCGACGACCCGGATTCCAATGCCCTGCTCGACGCCGCGCGCGACACCCTGCTCGACCCGGCGGCGCGTGCCTCGTACGACGAATCGTTGCGCGCGCCCGACCCGACGCCGCGCCTGGCCCGCGCGGCAGCCCCCGAGCCCGACCTCGAGCCCGTGGGCGGCGACGCCGGCGCCAAGCCCTGGAAAAGCCTCGGCATGTTTGCGCTCGCCCTGCTGGGCACGCTGATCGTCGGCTGGCTGCTGTTGCGCAGTACCAAGCCGTCCGATCCGGTCGTCGCGGCACCCGTGAAGCCTGACGAACGCACCATGACCTCCACGGTCGGCGATCCGCAGCCGCCACCCGCGGAGGCGCCCAAGGGCGACGCGTCCAAGGCCGCCGATCCCAAGCCGCGCACCGCCGAACAGGTGTTTGCCGACGTGTCCAACAGCGTGGTGAAGGTCGTGGTGACCAATGAGGCCGGCACCACGGTGGGCACCGGCAGCGGCGTGGTCATCGCGCGCCAGACCGTCATCACCAATTGCCACGTGGCGCTCAAGGGGCCACTGGTGTCGGTCAAGACGCCGAAGGAAAGCTACCCGGCCAATGTCACGACCGCGGACGAAGAGTACGACCTGTGCAAGCTCGACGTGGGCGGCCTCAACGCACCGTCGGTGGAGATCGGCGCGTCGCAGTACGTGCGCACCGGCCAGAAGGTGTTTGCCATCGGCGCCCCGCAGGGCCTGGAACTGACCATCAGCGAGGGCATCGTCTCCGCGCTGCGCGAGACGCCGCTCGGCAACCTGATCCAGACCACCGCGCCGATCTCGCCCGGCTCGTCCGGCGGCGGCCTGTTCAACGTCAACGCGCAACTGATCGGCATCACCACCTTCCAGCACAAGTCCGGCCAGAACCTCAACTTTGCCGTGCCGGCCGACTGGATCGAGAAGATGACCACGCGCAGCGGGTCGGGGCCGATCCCGAAGTAAGCACCCGGGTTTTCAGCGGCAAACCCAAGCACTGGCGCGGTATCTTGGCTGTTTTTGGCCCGGAAGGCGCGCCGGATATGGGGTTTGACTTCGCGCCCCTTGACACTGCGGTCCGCCGATCAACGCCGATCAAGCGCGCGCCGACGAACGCCGATCAAGTCGTTGCCGCCAGCCGCGTTTGCCTGACCGGCGTCGATCGTCGTGCCCCTCTTGGCGTTCATCGACGTGCCCCGGTCGGCGTTGATCGGCGGAATTGCGCTTTCGCCACCGGGCCGGGGCGCATCCGCATGCGAAAATCGGGGCTTGAATCGATCGCAAGTTCCCCATGTCCACCGACAAGTCCGACGCCCACGTCACCCATTTCATCCGCAACATCATCGACACCGACCTGGCGGCGGACAAGTTCGCACCGCGTCGCTGGGCGGGCCGCCCCGGCACGCGCGCCGACCACGACGCCGGCACGCCGGATGTCGCGCGCATCCGCACCCGCTTCCCCCCGGAGCCGAACGGCTACCTGCACATCGGGCACGCCAAGTCGATCTGCCTCAACTTCGGGCTGGCGGAGGAGTACGGCGGCCGCTGCCACCTGCGCTTCGACGACACCAATCCGGAAAAGGAAGAACAGGAGTACGTCGACTCGATCATCGACAGCGTGAAGTGGCTCGGTTTTGCCTTCGAGCGCGAGGGCGAATCCAACCTCTACTACGCATCCGACTACTTCGAGTGGATGTACCGGTTCGCCGAACGCCTGATCGAAACCGGCCACGCCTACGTGGACAGCCTGTCCGCCGAACAGATGCGCGAGTACCGCGGCACCCTCACCGAGCCGGGCCGCGACTCGCCCTACCGCAGCCGCAGCGTGGAGGAGAACCTTGCGCTGTTCCGCGACATGCGCGCCGGCAAGTTTGCCGACGGCGCGCACGTGTTGCGCGCGAAAATCGACATGGCCTCGCCCAACATCAACCTGCGCGACCCGGCGCTCTACCGCATCAAGCGCGGCCACCATCACCGCACCGGCGACGCCTGGTGCATCTACCCGATGTACACCTATGCGCATCCGCTGGAGGATGCGCTGGAAAACATCACGCACTCGATCTGCACGCTCGAGTTCGAGGACCAGCGGCCGTTCTACGACTGGCTGCTGGAGCACCTGCGCGATGCCGGCATGTTCGCGGACCCGTTGCCGAAGCAGTACGAGTTCTCGCGCCTCAACGTCACCTACGTCATCACCAGCAAGCGCCACCTCAACCAGCTGGTGACCGAGCAGCATGTGGAAGGCTGGGACGACCCGCGCATGCCCACCATCGCCGGCATGCGGCGGCGCGGCTATCCGCCGGATGCGCTGCGGCTGTTCGCCGAACGCACCGGCGTGTCCAAGTCGCCGGGCTGGATCGACTATGGCGTGCTCGAGGAGTGCGTGCGCGAGTGCCTCAACGCCTCCGCCGAACGCCGCGTGGCGGTGCTCGATCCGATCAAGCTCGTGCTCACCAATTACCCGGAGGACCAGGTCGAGACCTGCCTTGCCCCCAACCATCCGCAGCAGCCGGAACTGGGCAAGCGCGAGCTGCCGTTCTCGCGCGAACTGTGGATCGAGCGCGAAGATTTCTTCGTCGCACCGCCGAAGGGCTACTTCCGCCTGTTCCCCGGCAACAAGGTGCGGTTGCGCTACGCCTACGTGGTGGAATGCACCGGGTTCGAGCGCGATGCGTCCGGCAAGGTGTGCACCGTGTTCGCCACCGTGCTGATGGAGACCCGCTCCGGCACGCCGGGTGCGGACAGCGTCAAGGTCAAGGGCAACATCCACTGGCTGTGCGCGAAGACCTCGCCGCGCGCCGCCGTGCGGCTCTACGACCGGCTGTTCAAGGTGCCGCACCCGGGCCGCGAGTCGGGCAACCTCATCGACGACCTCCATCCGGAATCGAAGAGCACGATCGAGGCCGTGGTCGAACCCGCCCTGCTCACGGCCGCGCCGGAAGCAAGCTTCCAGTTCGAGCGCAACGGCTACTTCGTGGCCGACCGCATCGACAGCCGCCCGGGCCGGCCGGTGTTCAACCGTGCGGTGACCCTCAAGGACTCGTGGGGGTCGGCGCCGTAGGCGTGGCGTCCCGGCGAACGAGGGACCGGTAGAGATCCTCGAGCGCACGCACGTGCCGGGCGATGTGACGATCCGGATCCGCGAATGCGGCGCGCAACCTTTCCGCCAGCGTTTGCCGCCATTGCGGCTCGCGCGCCAGGCGAACGGCCAGGCGCACGAAGGCGTCCTCGTCGCCCGCAATCAGGTCCGCCACGCCCACGTGCGCGAGCAGGCTCGCGCCGATGCGCTCCGCGTGGCGCGTGCCCGCCAGCGTGACCACCGGCACGCCCATCGACAGGGCCGCCAGCGTCGTGTCGCCCCCGGCGTACGGGAAAGTGTCGAGGACCGCATGCGCGAGTTCATGGCGACGCACCAGGCGCGCATCGCCCGCAGGCAGGTCCAGGTAGACCTGCCGTGACGCATCGATGGCCACGGACTTGCAGGCATTGGCGAGGCCGGCGCGATCGGCACGCACGAACGGCGAGAACAGCAGCACCGCCTCCGGCACCTCGTCGAGCACGCGCTTCCATGCCGAAAGGCAGCGCGGCGAGAGCTTGAGCACGTTCACGAACGCGGCGAACACGAAGCGGCCGGCGAGCGCCGCCGGCGGCTCGAGCGGTTCGCCCACAAGCGGTGGTGCGGCCACGATCGGGAACACGCAGGCATCGATGCGCAACGGCGGCTCCAGCGTATGCGCCTCGTTGCCCGGCGGGTCGGCGATGGCGTCGCTGATCTTGCCGTCGATGGTGTGCAGGCCCAGCGCGCCGTGGTATCCCAGGTGCGTGACGATGTGTCGCGCCGGTTTCCACGCATGGATGCCGGGGCGCGCACTCATGGTGTGGCCGCCGAGGTCCACCAGCACGTCGATGTCCTGCGCGGCAATCACGTGCGCCGCAGCCTCGTCGGTCAAGGCATCGAGCCGCGTGAACGCCGTGGCATGCCCGCGCAAGCGCGCGGTGGCATCGTCTTCCTGCGCGGCCGGCGCGATCGAGAACAGGTGCACGTCGAACGCGGCCGCATCGTGGCGGGTCAGCACCGCCTCCATCAGGCGGCCCATGACGTGGTTCCGGAAGTCCCCCGACACATAGCCCAGCCGCAGTCGCGCGCCTCCGCCGCGCTGCGCAGGCGCCGGCAGCGGACGATACCAAGCTGCCACCGCATCCGCATGCCGTTGGTACAGCGCGCGCAGCGCGGCCGGCGCGACATCGAAGTACTGCAGCAACCCGAGCACCGGGGACAGGTACGCCGGGGAAGCGTCGGCGAACGGCCATTGCAGCGCCGCCTCGACCACGCGCGCTTCCCGTTGCGCATCGCGCAGGTACCGCGCGCTGTGCAGGCCTGCCAGCACCAGGGCGGGCGAGAGCGGCGCGGCGCGCTCCCATTGCAGGACGGTTTCGCACGCGGCGTCGCTGCGGCCGATGGCCAGTTGCGAGCGCCACAGCGCCTCCCACGCAGGCGTCGAGGCCGGTTCGGCCCGCAGGCACTGGCGAAAGGACGCTATCGCACTGTCGTGTTGCTGTTGCGCCTGGAAGGCCAGGCCGAGGTTGTAGGCGGCGGGCGCCAGCGCCGGGTTGCGCGCGAGGGCACGCCGGAACGACTCGATCGCACCGCGCCCGTCGCCTTGTGCACGCAAGACATTGCCGAGGTTGTTGTGCGCCTCGGCCAAACCCGGATTCAATGCAATCGTCTGCCGGTACGCCTCATACGCGTCATCGAGCGCATTGCGCCCCTGCAGGATCAGGCCCAGGTTGTACCAGGCCGCCCAGGTCCCGGGCGAATCGGCGACGATGCGGCGAAACGCGGCCTCGGCGTCGGCCAGTTGGCCGGCTTGCTGCCAGGCGGCGGCTTGCGAGAACGCGGAACGAAGGGCGTGGGCGGGATCGGACATGGCGGGCCCGCACGCCGCGCGGAACGACGCAGCATGCGAACCCGCAGTTTATCGACGCCTTGCCGACTCCACCATCAACGACGGCGCGGATTGTGCGGATGGCGGTCGTAGCGGTCCGGCGTGCCGTCGCGATCGGCGTCCCAGCGCCCCGGAGCGTGGTACCAGCGCCCGCCGCGCTCGGACCAGTACGACGGGCTGTAATGCTGGTGGCGCTTCTCGCGCAAGTAGTGCCCGGAGATCCAGACGTGGCGCTGGCCGCGCCAGTCCCAGTATCCCGGCACCCACACGTAGCCTGCGCGCGGCACCGGCACCGGCTCGTAGCGCAGGGGCGGCGGCCCGATGTTGATGCCAATGGACCAATGCGGACTCGCCTGCGCAATCGGCATGCCGGACAGGGCGGCAGCCGTTGCGGCGGCGAGCAAGAGTTTTTTCGTCAACGTCATGATCGGCTCCTCGTCATTTGCCGCATGTGCGGCGCAAGTGGACTCCCTGGCCAACCAACGCGAACACACGCGGACGGTTTACGGGCTTGCCTGTCCATCGCAGAGCGCCGACAATCCGCCCCCATCGAGTACCGGAATGCGATGCCATGAACCCCTTGAGCGATTCCCTGCAACGGCTCTCCGACCGCGCGGCGGCAGATCGCCTGGCGGGCGAGCGGCCGATCGATGCGGCACAGGCCCTTGCACACCTGAACCCGGCCTTCGCACTCGATGTGCTGGGCCACCTGGACGACACGCCGCGCGCAGCGATCCTGGCGGAGTCCGCGCGGCTGCGGTTCCAGTGGGACCGCAACCGCGACCACGCCGAAGGCACGGTCGGCCGCCTGATGGAGCCGGCGCATGCGGTCATGGCGCCGGAGCGCACGGTGGCGGAAACCATCGAGGCACTGCGCGCCCTGCCGGCCGATACCCTGGTCACGTATTGCTACGTGTGCGATGCCGAGGGCGTGCTGCGCGGCCTGGTGACGATGCGCGACCTCTTGCTCAGCGATCGCTCGTCGCCGCTCGCCTCGGTGATGCTGGCGAATGTGTTCACGCTCCTGCCCGATGCGGACCTGACCGATGCGATGCGCGCCACGCTCGACAAGCACTTCCCGGTCTATCCGGTCTGTGATGCGCAGGGAAAGTTGCTCGGCCTGGTGCGCGGGCAGACGATTTTCGAATCCGAATCTTTCGAGATCACTGCGCAGGCGGGCCGCCTGGTCGGTGTGGCGGAGGAGGAGCGCATCTCCACGCCGATGGCGCAGAGCTTCCGGTTTCGCCATCCGTGGCTGCAGTTGAACCTGCTCACTGCGTTCCTGGCCGGCGGCGTGGTCGCCGTGTTCCAGGGCACGCTCGACAAGCTGGTGATCCTCGCCGCGTTCCTGCCGGTGCTGGCCGGGCAATCGGGCAACACCGGATGCCAGGCGTTGGCCGTGACCCTGCGCGGCCTCACGCTGGGCGAGATCAAGCCCGGCGACGGCAAGCTCCTGGTGGCCAAGGAAGGGTTGCTCGGTGCAATGAATGGCGCGCCGATCGGCGTGGTGGCCGGCGTGGCCATGTACTGGACCGCGACGGCACAGGGGTCGCCGCACGCACTCATCCTGGGGCTGGTGGTGCTGCTTGCCATGACCGGGGCGTGCGTGGTGAGCGGCATTTCCGGCGCCATCGTGCCTTTGACGCTCAAGCGCTTCGGCGCCGACCCGGCCACCGCCTCGAGCATTTTCCTCACCACCGCCACCGACATCGTGAGCATGGGCATGCTGCTGGGATTGGCGACCGTGCTGGTTCGATAGGGGCTTGTCGCAAAACTACTGCGCGGGTCGATTTCGCGCCTCCGGTGCTCGCCGTACCAAGTACGTGTCCGCTATTCCTCGGCCGCTGCATCGGCCTCTGGCGCTTGCCGGCGCGAAGCAGTGGTTCGCGAAACCCCCGCCCACGTGGCGCAAACTTGGCCCGCTCGCCACGTTTTTCGACAACCCCTAGCCCACGAGATTCAGGCGAAAAAAAAACGGCAGCCGAAGCTGCCGTTTTCCATTGCAACCGCGCCGAGATTACATCGGCTTGATTTGCGTGGCTTGCTTGCCCTTCGGGCCAGTGGTCACTTCGAATTCGACCTTCTGGTTTTCCTTGAGCGTCTTGAAGCCGGAGCCTTCGATGGCCGAAAAATGCGCGAAGAGATCTTCGCCGCCGCCATCGGGCTTGATGAAGCCAAAGCCCTTCGCGTCATTGAACCACTTGACGGTACCTGTTGCCATTTGATGATTTCCTTTATTGAAGATGCCCGGGATACTCCCCGGACGAAAAGGCAGCCAATCAGGTAGCGTAAACGGGCTTTGCACCAAAAAAATCGGGCCCGATAGCC
>JAEUMZ010000058.1 GCA_016790765.1 Betaproteobacteria bacterium | reverse complement strand
GTTTCGTCCCAGGTCAGTGACATGTGTGGGTCTCCTTATGATTGTTGTGGCCGGCAGCACTCCGGCTGGGGTGGATGTGAAAAGAGGGGCACGAATGAACAGAGGTTGGAACGCGGCCGCTCATAGATAGGTTTCCTTGAGCTTGCCGGTCTTGAGCCACTCCGCCACGGCCGTGAAGACGATGTCTTCCTTGCCGGCGAACTGGTGTGCGCTATCGTTGCCGCAATCGCGCCTGGCGCGATTCACGCGCGGGTGCTTCGAATCCTCGATGGTCAGGAAGGCGTGCCACTTGGCCACCGGCTCCACGTCCTCGTAGAAGAGGCAGCTGTCGCGCTTGTGGTGCACCACCAGCACCGGCACCTTGGCCGCTTTCAACGCATCCATGGCGGTTTCCGGAAAGGCCTCGCCGGCGGCCGCCATCAGTACCACGCCCGCGAGTTTCGGCGCGCCGCGCCGCACCAGGGCGGAGGCCACATGCGTCACCGAGCGCGCGCCATTGCTCATGCCGATGAGCGTCACGCGTGCCTGGGCATTCTTGCCGGTGAGCGTGTCGATGACGGCGCCGGCATCGGCGACATGCTCGATGCCGGTGCGCCATTCCAGGGAAATGCCCATGCGCTGGTCGGAAGGCTGGCCCACCACGGCGGTGGCGCCGATCTTCTCGGCCATCAGGCCCAGGATGGATTTGCGCTCCGGGTGCTCACGCACCCCTTCGCGTGCGGCGCGCACCACGCCGGGGCCGCCGGGGAAGAACAGCACGATTTCATTTGCGGGCACCACGAACCGGGCGGCCGGTGGGTTTGTTTCCGCCAGTTGCGCCGTGAGCACATTCACGCTGACGCCGCTGCGCGTGCTGGGCACCTGCAAGGATTCCTCGCGCCATGCGGCTTGTGCCGGCTGCGCCAGGGCCAAAAGCCCGAAGCACGCCGGAACGATGTGGCGCAATGGAGCAATCAAACGCATGGGACGACGCGAATTCTGGAGGACGGGAGGCGATGGGGCCGGGCCGGGTCAGGCCTTGCCCGATACCGTGAGCCACGCGCCGGAGGATTCGACGGCGATGAATGGATCCGTCATCAGCGGCGCGTCCGCGGTTTCCTCGCGCAGGCAGTGGATGGCCTGCAGGCATTCCATGCGCTTGGCATAGCCCACCGGGCTCACGGCCAGCTTCACACCGGCGGCGGTGGCCAGGGACCAGCGCCAGTTGCCGGCGACGTCTTGATAGAGATGGAAGACCATGATTGCTCCTTTGGCGAAAAGTGAAAACCTACTTTTTGCCTGTTTCGTCGAAAAGTGAAAACCTACTTTTCGCCGGACTAGCTGGCGTCGAATCGCTGGCGAAGCCAGACGATTCAACGGTGAAACATCGAACGAAAAACCGGGAGCAACTGGTGCGGCGCGCTGTTCACGGTTTTTCGTAGAACCAAGAAATCGTCTGGCTCCGCCAGCGATTTCTTGCACTTCAAAGCCGGGCCAAAGTAGGGTTTCACTTTGGCCCGATATTTATTAGTGCTGCCGGAACAACCCCGGCATCTGCAGCAGTTCGGAATCCATGAGGCTGGTGACGCTTTCGAGCACGATCGCATCGTCGGAGGCCTTCACCGCCGCGATGGAATCCAGGCACGCTTCCTTGTCGCGGTAGCCGTCGCCGGAATCGGCAATCCTCTTGCCGTCATCCCCGGCCAGCTGCCAGCGCCATTCGAGCTTTGCATCCTGAAAGATATGGAATTGCATTCGGGATTCCTCGTGGTGGTGGGACGGATGTGATGCGGCTTTGCTACCTACAAGTCGTCCCCGCGAAGGCGGGGACCTCTAGCGATGCATTGCCTTTGCTTCAGCTTGCGAAACAACCAGAGTCAGAGGTCCCCGTCTTCACGGGGACGACTGCGTGGTGGGACGCGCCTACTGGCACGCCTCGCATTCCGGGTTATCGATCGAGCAGAACTTGTTGCTGTCGGCGGCGCCGTCACCGGAAACGTCGCCGGCCATGACGCCGGCAGCGCCCATCGCACCCACGCCGCCCATGACCGGCACGGAATTCAATTCGCCGCCGCGGCCGGTGGATTTTTCGGCGCTGGACTTGCCCATCGTGCGCAGGTAGTACGTGGTCTTGAGGCCGCGCACCCAGGCCAGCTTGTAGGTTTCGTCGAGCTTCTTGCCCGAGGCGCCGCCCATGTAGATATTGAGGCTCTGCGCCTGGTCGATCCACTTCTGGCGCCGCGCCGCGCATTCGATGACCCACTGGGTATCGACTTCGAAGGCGGTGGCGTAGAGGTTGCGCAAGTCGGCCGGGATGCGGTCGATGGAGCCGAGCGAGCCGTCGAAGTGCTTGATGTCGGACACCATCACCTCGTCCCACAGGTTGCGGGCCTTGAGATCCCGCACCAGGTAGTCGTTGACCACCGTGAATTCGCCCGAGAGGTTCGATTTCACGAACAGGTTCTGGAACGTCGGTTCGATGCACGCGGAGACGCCGATGATGTTGGAGATGGTGGCGGTGGGCGCGATGGCGATGCAGTTGGAATTGCGCATGCCGTGGACTTTGATGCGGTTCCTCAAGCTGTCCCAGTCCATGGTGGCGGACATGTCGACGTCCACGTAGCCGCCGCGCTCCTCGCGCAGCAGGTTGAGCGAATCCTGGGGCAGGATGCCGCGGTCCCACAGCGAGCCCTTGTAGCTCGAATAGCGGCCGCGTTCCTCGGCCAGCTCCGTGGAGGCCCAGTAGGCGTAGTAGCACACCGCTTCCATGCTGGTGTCGGCAAAACTCACCGCGGCTTCGGAGGCGTACGGCACGCGCATTTCGTGCAGGCAATCCTGGAAGCCCATGATCCCCAGGCCCACGGGGCGGTGCTTCAGGTTGGAGTCGCGCGCCTTCTTGACCGCGTAGTAGTTGATGTCGATCACGTTGTCCAGCATGCGCATGGCGGTGGACACGGTGCGCTTGAGTTTGGCGTGGTCGAGCACGCGCGTTCCGCTGGGACCATCGGTCATGTGCGCGACCAGGTTCACCGAGCCCAGGTTGCAGACCGCGATTTCGCTCTCGTTGGTGTTGAGCGTGATCTCGGTACAGAGGTTGGACGAATGCACCACGCCCACATGGTTCTGCGGCGAGCGGATGTTGCACGGATCCTTGAAGGTGATCCACGGATGCCCGGTCTCGAAGAGCATGGTGAGCATCTTGCGCCACAGGGTGAGCGCGGGGATCTTCTTGAACAGCTTGAGTTCGCCGCGCGCGGCCTTGGCCTCGTACGCCGTATAGGCTTCCTCGAAGGCCTTGCCGTACTTGTCGTGCAGGTCCGGGCAGGTGGACGGCGAGAACAGCGTCCAATCGGCGCCTTCCATCACGCGGCGCATGAACAGGTCCGGGATCCAGTTGGCGGTGTTCATGTCGTGCGTGCGGCGGCGATCGTCGCCGGTGTTCTTCCGGAGCTCCAGGAACTCCTCGATGTCCAGATGCCAGGTTTCGAGATACGCGCAGACCGCGCCCTTCCGTTTGCCGCCCTGGTTCACGGCCACCGCCGTGTCGTTGACCACCTTCAGGAACGGCACCACACCCTGCGACTTGCCGTTGGTGCCCTTGATGTGGCTGCCCAGCGCGCGCACCGGGGTCCAGTCGTTGCCGAGGCCGCCGGCGAACTTGGACAAGAGCGCGTTTTCCTTCAGCGC
>JAEUMZ010000033.1 GCA_016790765.1 Betaproteobacteria bacterium | reverse complement strand
TCCTGCGGTATCCAACCCGCGCATATCAGACTGATCCATCGTCGTCATGCCGCCCGCTCTGCGTTCAGCACACGGAACCGCACACCGAACCATATCAACGAATTCGACTACGATTGACAGGTCAACACATATCAGGGTTTTTACCCGGAGGCCAATGAGCGGTAGGCGGTCTAGTGAAAGTCGCGCGAGCTGACCGCCAGTTCGCCCAGCAGCGCCGAATGATCGTACAGCCGGCCGGCAATGAGGTGCACCACCTCACCCTGCTTCTCGATCTTCCCCGCCACGCCCATCAGGCGTGAGAACAGCAGCTCGCGCCGCGCGCGTTCGGCCAGGCGCGCCCACACCACCACGTTGACGTAGCCGGTCTCGTCTTCGAGGGTCACGAACGTGGTGCCCTTGGCGGTTTCCGGGTGCTGGCGGCAGGTGACCAGGCCGGCGGCACGGATGAGCTGGCCGGGACGCGCATCGCGCACTTCGGCGGCCGAACGCATCCGCAGCTTGCGCATTTGCGCGCGCAGCAGGGCCATCGGGTGCGAGCGCAGCGTGAGTCCCATGGTGCGAAAGTCCTCGAACACATTTTCGGCCTCCACCGGCACCTTCAGCACCCCCTGTGCGCCATCGCGGGGCGCCTGGAACAGCTTCGCATCGGCGTCGCTGGCGAGCGCCTCCCACAAGGCCTGGCGCCGGTGACCGGCGAGGGTGCGCAGGGCATCCGCGGCAGCGAGCGCGGCCACCTCGCCCGAGGTGAGTCCGGCGCGGCGCTTGAGGTCGGCGGGATCCTCGAAGGCCTGATCCGTGCGCGCGGCGACGATGCGCTGTGCGGCGTCGGTGGAGAGGCCCTTGATCATGTGCAGCCCGAGGCGGATCGCGGGGCTGCCGGGATCCGTCCCGGCCTCCAGCCGGCTGTCCACGCCGCTGACCGCCACATCCGCCGGCCGCACCGTCACACCGGCGCGCCGTACGTCCTGCACCAGCTGGTATGGCGAGTAGAAGCCCAGCGGCTGCGCGTTCAACAAACCACACGTGAACGCCGCCGGGTGGTGGCACTTGAGCCAGCAGGACACGTACACCAGCAGCGCGAAGCTCGCCGCGTGCGACTCCGGGAAGCCGTACTCGCCGAAGCCCTTCATCTGCTCGAAGATCCGTTCGGCGAATTCCATCGGATAGCCGCGCGACAACATGCCCTCGATCAGCGCGCCGCGAAAGCGCGAAAGGTCGCCCTTGTGTTTCCATGCCGCCATCGCGCGCCGCAGCTGGTCGGCCTGGCCGGGGGTGAACCCGGCGGCGACGATGGCGATCTGCATCACCTGTTCCTGGAAAATCGGGATGCCCAGGGTGCGCTCGAGGACCGATTGAATCGCCGGGCTCGGATAGGTCACCGGCTCCTCGCCGTTGCGGCGTTTCAGGTACGGGTGCACCATGCCGCCCTGGATCGGGCCCGGCCGCACGATCGCGACCTCGATCACCAGGTCGTAGAAGTTTGCCGGCTTCAGGCGCGGCAGCATGCTCATCTGCGCACGCGACTCGATCTGGAACACGCCCACCGTGTCGGCCTTCTGGATCATCGCGTAGGTGGCCGCATCGCCTTCCGGGATGTCCTGCAGCGCCAGCGCCCGGCCGCGCCAGCCGCCGATCAGGTCGAGCGTCTTCCTGATCGCGGTCAGCATGCCCAGCGACAGCAGGTCGACCTTCAGCAGGCCCAGCGCATCGAGGTCATCCTTGTCCCACTGGATCACCGTGCGGTCCGGCATGGCGGCATTCTCGATCGGCACCAGGCGTGTCAGCTTGTCGCGCGCGATCACGAACCCGCCGCAGTGCTGCGACAGGTGGCGCGGGAACAACCGCAGTTCCGACACCAGCGCGAGGATCAGCTGCAGGTGCGGGTTGTCCGGATCGAAGCCGGCGTCGCGCAGGCGTTCCGGGGCGATGCGCCGGCCATCCCACCACGCGTGGCTCTTCGCCAGCTGATCGACCTGCGAGAGCGTCAGCCCCATCGCCTTGCCAACGTCGCGCAGCGCGCCCTTGGTGCGGTACATCGATACCGCCGCGGTCAGGGCGGTGCGCTCACGGCCGTATTTGTCGAACAGGTACTGCATCATCTCCTCGCGCCGTTCGTGTTCGAAGTCGACGTCGATGTCGGGCGGCTCGTTGCGTTCGCGCGAGATGAAGCGCTCGAACAGGAGCCTGGTGCGATCGGGGCCCACCTCGGTGATGAACAGGCAGTAGCAGACGATGGAGTTGGCCGCCGACCCGCGCCCCTGGCAGAGGATCTTGCGTTCGCGCGCCTCGCGCACCACGTCGTAGATGGTGAGGAAGTACGGCTCGTAGCGGAGTTCGGCGATCAACGCCAGTTCATGCTCGATCTGCGTGCGCGCCTCCGCCGTGGGGCCGCCCGGAAAACGCCGGTCCGCCCCTGCGTAGGCGAGCTTCCTCAGGTAGCTCGCCGGTGTTTCCCCCTCGGGGACCACCTCACGCGGGTACTCGTAGCGCAGTTCATCGAGCGAAAACCGGCAGCGTGCGGCGACGACGAAGGTCTGCGTCAGCGCATCGGACGGATAGCGCCGCACCAGTTGCGACACCGGCTTCATGCAGTGTTCGGCGTGCGACAGGGCGTCCAGGCCCAGCTCGGCCACGGTGGTTTTCAGGCGGATCGCGGTCAGCACGTCGTGCAGGGGCTTGGCCTCGCGGGTGGCGAACAGCACCTGCTCGCAGGCGATCAACGGCAGCTGCGTCCGGGCGGCGAGGCTGGTGAGCCGGTCGAGGTGCGCGCGGTCATCCGGGCCATAGCCCAGTTCCAGGCCCAGCCAGCAGCGGCCGGGGAAGCGGCCGGCCACCTGCATGACGAGGCTGGTGTCCTCGGCTGCTGCGGTCGCGCCGCGGTCGCGCAGGGGCAGGACGATGGCGAGGCACTCATCCAGCGGCAGGGCCAGGTCGCAGGGCCGCAGGCGGTAGCTGCCCTTCGCCGCCGCGCGCCGCGCGAGCGTGATGAGCTCGCAGAGGTTTCCATACCCCTCGCGCGACTGGGCGAGCAGGATCAGCCGCTCGATGCCGTGCGCATCGGCCAGCGCAAACTCGGCGCCGACGATGAGCTTGATGCCGGCCTCCCGGGCCGCCGCATGCGCGCGCACCACCCCGGAGACCGAGCACTCGTCGGTCAACGCGATGGCGTGGTAGCCCAGCGCCCTGGCTTGCAGGATGAGGTCCTGCGGCGAGGAGGCGCCTTTCAGGAAGCTGTAGTGGGAGAGACACCGCAGGGCGGCGTAAGAGAGGCGCATGGCAGGGCGGCATTCGCGCTACGCTTGCGATCACGAAACCAAACCCAAGCATGGGCGCGCCGTTCGAGCCCTTTTCGGCCCCTGAGCGGCGTCATTGCTTGGGTTTGTCGTTTGAGTACAACCAGAAACCAATGCGCACGGCCAAAGTTCGCGTCGAGGAACGGCCACGAACCGCTTGGTGGGCAACGCGTTTGGCAACCGCGGCGGGCGCGAAATTTGGCCGTGCAGCAGGTTTTCAGAAGGACCTCCTTGGGGCTTCATGCAAACACCCCGTGCAGGAACCACTGCCGCCCAAACCGGTAATCGCGATACACCCAGCACACCTCGTGCTGACGGTTCACGGCCACGAAGTAGTCGCGCGCCACCGGCTTGCCATCCCACCAACCGGTCTCGATGCGTTCCGGGCCGGCGACGAGGGTGAGTGCGCCGCGATGTTGCGGGGCCCCATCCAGGGTGACCAGGGACTTCGGTTGCGTGAGCAGCATCAACGGGCGCGCGTGCGGCGTGATGCGCTGTGGCGGCCGGCGTGCGCAGGGTTGCGCGGGATGCGCGGCGGCCGCCCACGCCGACTCGGGCCGATGGTCGCCCTTCGCATCGATCGTGAACACGCACGGCGACCCCAGGCGCGAGGCGATTCGGTCGAGGAGCCCCTCCCAGCGTTCCCGGTGCGTCGTGTGCGAGGGCAGCCAGCTTTGCGTTTCCCCGCTCCACGCCGAAGTCGACTCGGTGCGCAGCGCGATCGCGATCACCGGTGCGTCGAGCGGCCGGGCCGCCAGCCGTTCGCGGATCAGCTTGATCCAGTCGCTCGCCGCCCGCAGCGGCGTGCGCGAGCCGAAACGCATTTCGGTGACGCGCTCGCGCCCGTGCCTGAAATCGAGCGCGACCGCCGTCGCCGCCGCACCGCTTGCGCGCAAATGGCCTTCCAGCGCCACGAGCAGCCGTTCGGCAAACCGCGTGAGGCGTGCGGCGTCCGCGGTGTCGAACACCAGGTCGATCGAGGCGTCAAACCGCTGCGGCACGATGTACGCCTCGCGTGGGTCGGACAGGCGTCCCAGCGCGCGGTCCAGGTCGTCGGCGAGGGCTTCGCCGAGGCGCTTGCGGAAAGCCGCGCGCGGCTGTACCAGCACATCGCGCACACGCGTGAGCCCCAGGGCAGAAAGCGCCGCCATCGATGCCAGCGGCCAGTCGAAATGGTGCAGCGGCACCTCCGACAAGCGCGCGGCGAGCAGGGCCGCATCGCGGCACATGCGCACCCCGGCGCGCTCGTGCGCCATGCGCGCCAGCAGCCACGCCGCGCGCGGCACCGGCGCCACGCCCAGCACGGCGTGAAAGCCCAGCGCCCTCAGGCCCAGGCGAACGCGACGCGCCAGCGGCGCCAGTCCGCCGAACAGCCGCAGCGAGCCCGACACCTCCAGCGACACCCCCTGCGACTCCAGCGTCGCCATCGGCGTGAATTGTGTAAGCCACCCGGCAAGCTGGCGCAGGACCGCCTGTTCCTTGGCGACCTCGCGCGGCAGGATCACCAGCCCGGCCGCGCGGGCCTGCGCGGCCGCCACCGGCATGCCGGGCACGATCTCGAGCGCGCTCGCCGCCTCGTTGGCGGCGTGCACCAGCGGGCGGTTCGCGGGACCCTCGGCCAACACCAGCGGCATGGTGTTCAAGTGCCCCAGCGTGCCGCGCAGCGCCACCTGCAGGGACAGTTCGGGAATGAAGACCGACAGCCAGAGCATGGTCGCCAACGCCTAGCCGCGAAACGCGTCGAGGACATCCCGACGCCGTGGCGGCTGCCACGCTGCGGGCGAGGGCACCGCAGCGGCCGGACGCGCCAGGCAGGCCATCGAACGCGGCGTGAGCAGGACCGCGTGCCCATCGGGCAACCCGCGCCGCTTCACCAGTTCCACCCGCAAGGTGCCTTGGGCTCCCGCGTGCAGGGCCAGTCGCAACGGCGCCGGCGAGGGCGAGTCCAGGGAGGCGAGCGGGCGAAACACGAACGCCGCCGCACCGCCGCCCATCGCCGCCTGCTGCAGGCGTTTCAGCGCCAGGGACGGCAGGCGTTGCCCGTCGAGCCATATCAGCACGTATGCCACCGCGCCGCTCCTGAGCGCCTGCTCGGCGCACCACAGGCCTTCCTCCACGGTGGGCGGGCGCACCAGTGCCAGTTGGTCGAGCGCGATGCCCTGCGCGACCAGGCCCGGCGCATACGGTACCCAGGACATTTGCCGCGCGGCGCAGGGTGGCAGGATCCACAAGGCGTGCGCTTCGCGGGCCTTCAACCCGACCGCCAAGCCCGGCATCACCAGCGACATCTCGCCAATCCCCCACGCATCGCAGGCGATGTCGACCAGCCCGGCGCACGGCCACCCGCCGCCGGGCAATTCGCGGTCGAGTGCGGCAAACCCGCTCGGCTGCGCCGCCACGGCGGAGGTGGGCCGTTCGCCGACGCGAAACACGTTTGGATGCAAGGGAAAGGCATGAACAGGGACCACGCCGGCGGCGGCCCGGGGCAGGGATGACATAACTGTATATTCGTACAGTTTTTTGGGTTTGGCAAGGGGCTCGGATCGCGTGCCAAGGAACCCGGGAACGTTGGACGCCATGGAGTGCGCGTGAGAGCATTCCTCATCACGCGGTGTCAATGCACCGCAAGAAAACCGAAACCAAACCAGTCCCCGGAATGTGTGCCAACTACCTCCCCGTGGGCGAATCGCGCCTGCTGCGCGCCTTGTTCGGGGTGGACCTGCCCGCGATGGCGGTCAAGCCCGACACCTACCCGATGCACGACGCGCCGGTGATCCGCAACATTATCGTGCGCGGCGAAGGCGCCAGCGAACAGCCGTTCCGCGAATGCATCGCGGCGCGCTTCGGCCTGGTGCCGCGCTGGGCGAAGGCCGACACGGTCAAGGAGCGCCGCCACACCTACAACGCGCGCACCGAAACGGTGGCCACGCTGGCGAGCTACAAGGGCCCCTGGCGCGAGCGGCAGTTCTGCCTGATCCCGGTCGAGGCGTTCTACGAGCCCTGCTATGAATCGGGCAAGGCGGTGCGCTGGCGCATTTCACTGGCCAGCGGCCTGCCGTTTGCGCTGGCCGGCATCTGGGAGCGCTGGCGCCACGGCGACAAGGTGATCGAATCGTTCTCGATGCTGACCGTGAATGCCGACGAGCATCCCCTGATGCGCCGCATGCATGCCCCCGGGGAAGAGAAACGCATGCCGGTGATCCTCAGGCCCGCCGACTATGACGCGTGGCTTAACGCCACCCCCGATGAAGCGCGTGCGCTCTGCCGGCCGTATCCGGCGACCGACATGCGCGCCGAGCCCGCGCCGCGTCCGCCGCGCAGCGGTGCTGCATCCGCACCCCCGGGTGAATCTTTGTGAATTCACCGTGACTTTGCTTGAGGGCCCCGTGCCAACTCCGTAAAGTGGCGGCTCTCTCCAGACGACCCCCATGAACGCGCGCGTTTCCAAGCTGAGCAAGACCCTCCTCGACCTATCGCAAGTTGCGGACACGGTGTTGCGCGTCGGTCAATCGGGCGCTGCCGCCCTGCGCGGAAAGTCGTTGTCCATGGCCGAGCGCTGCCTCCTGGAGCGCATCGACGGCTTTCGCTCCGTGGAACAAGTGCTTGCCATCTCCGGGGATGTGGTCGGCGTGCATGCGGCCTTGGGAAAATTGATCGCGCTGGGCATGGTGGTGCCAGAGGGTGAAGCAGACCGCGCGCCCGCTGCGGCAACGCCGCCAACAGACGCGCCGCGCACCGATGCCCCACGCGCCGCGCCGGCAAACAACGCCCCACCTGCACCCACGCCGGCGCTTCCCCATCACCAACGCAGCGTCAACATCAAACCGGTAGTGCAGAAAGCCGCCGCCCCGTTTGCAAGCGCGCGCACGGCTGCAGCATCGCCGCCTTCGAAACCGGCCCCCGCGCCCGCTGTCGCGAAGGCGGGAATACCGGCCAATCCGGTGGCCAGCGACGAACTCTCACGCGCCAAGGCGCTGTTGCGCACGGAGGCGGGCTACTTGTTCGGGACCAAGGCCTCGCAAGTGGTCGCGCGCATCGACGCATGCCGCAGCATCGAGCAAATCTACGACCTGATCGTCAAGTTGCAAGGCCACCTGGCCAAGGGCGGCAAGGTCGATCCCGGCGTGTTTCTGGAGCGCCTCAGCGCCGGACTGGCAAAGATCCGCCAATCGCAGGGGACGCCGCGGCGCGCCAATGCATAGGACGCTTCCGCAACGCGGGCCAGCACAAAAAAAGCCGCGTCACGCGGCTTTTTTCCTTTTCGCAGCAGTCTTCGCCGCAGGCGCGCGCGATGTTTTCTTTTTCACCGGCACGCCACCGGATTTTTCCAGGAGCAACTCCACGGCTTCCTCCAGCGTGATCTGCTCCACCAGATCCTTGTCCTTGAGGGTGGCGTTCACCGCGCCGTGCTTCACATAGGGGCCATAGCGGCCGGAGTAAATCGACACCGGCTCCCCGTCCTCCGGATGCTTGCCCAGCACCCGCAAGGCCCCCGGGCTTGCAGCAGCCTTGCCGCGTGCCCCTTTGGCGCCGGGCGCGCGGGCCTCGAACTCGAAACCGATCTTGCCGTCGGGCTGCTTCACCAGGTAGGCGGAGAACGGCCGGCCCTTCTTGGAAATGAACTTCTCCAACAGCGGTGTCTTGCCCTCGGCAAGCAAGGCGTGCATTTCCTCGCGCGCGATGGCGCGTTGCAGGATGGTGCGGCCGGAACGGAAATCGCAGGTCTTGGCGGGCCCCACGGCCTTCTCGCAAACATACGAGGTGCCGGACTCAAACACCTTGCTCTTGCACTTCGGGCAGGGTCCCAATGTTTCCTGCGCGGAAAAATCCGGCGCCTCGGTGTCGTCGTCGCCGGTGCCGTCGCCGAAGGAAAACTCGACGCCGTTCTCCTTGTTCAAGACCAATTTCGCGGCGAACGCACGCCCCAGGCGGCTGCGGAATCCCTCCAGCGGACCAAGCTCGCGTTTGGTGAGCAATTCATCGGCCTCGTGCGATTCCAGCTGACGCCCGGCGATGATCTTCCAGAATGCGAAATCGCAGGCCTGGCACTGGAATTTCTTGTAGTTCTCGTGCACCTCGCCGCCGCAGTTCGGGCAGGCGGCATGGATGGCGCCGAAGTCGCCGGGGATGGTGTCGTGCTCGAAATTCTTCGCCTGGCCGACGATGTGCTCGGTCATTTCCACGATCTCGGCCATGAATTTCTTGCGTGACAGCTTGCCCTGCTGCATCAACGCAAGCTTTTGCTCCCACTCGGCGGTCAGCTCCGGCGAGTACAGCTCCGGAATGCCCAGCCCGTGCAACGCGATCATCAGCGAGAAGGCCTTCGCGGTCGGCACCAGCTCGCGCCCTTCGCGGTGGATGTATTTCTCGTACAGCAGGCCCTCGATGATCGCCGCGCGCGTGGCCGGCGTGCCGAGGCCCTTCTCCTTCATCGCAGCCCGCAGTTCTTCGTCGTCGATGAGTTTCCCGGCGCCCTCCATGGCCGAAAGCAGTGTGGCCTCGGTGTAGCGCGCCGGCGGCTTGGTGCGATTGGGTACCGATTTCACCTCGGCCGCCTTGACCTTCTCCTTGGGCTCCACGGCGCAGAGCGCCGCATCCTCGTTGTCGATCTCGCGGCCATACACCGCCAGCCAGCCCGGCGTGACCAGGACCTTGCCTTCGGACTTGAACTTCTCGCCCTCCACCGTCGTGATCCGAACGGTCTGCTGGAACTCTGCCGAAGGATGGAACACGGCCAGGAAGCGCTTGACCACGAAATCGTAGAGCTTGGCCTCCAGCTCGTTGAGCGACTTCGGCGCCTGCAGCGTGGGAATGATGGCGAAGTGGTCGGAAATCTTCGTGTTGTCGAAGATGCGCTTGTTCGGCTTGACCCACTTCTGGTCGAGGATCCTCTTGGCGAACACGTTGTATTCGGTGTCCTTCAACATCGCCAGCGTCTGGTTGACGGTGGGAATGTAGTCCTCGGGCAAGGCGCGCGCATCGGTCCGCGGATAGGTCAGCACCTTGTGCTTCTCGTACAGCGCCTGCGCCAGCGACAGCGTGGTCTTGGCGGAAAACCCGAAGCGCGAATTGGCCTCACGTTGCAGCGACGTCAAATCGAACAGCAGCGGCGGTGCCTGCGTGACCGGCTTGGATTCCTCCTCGACGGTGCCGACCTTGCCGAGGCACTTGGTCACCAGGTCGCGCGCCTTCTTCTCGTCCCACAGGCGCTCGGCCTTCAGGGCCTCGTCGTCGTCGGACTTCTTGAACTTTTCGTCGAACCACCGGCCCGGAAAATCACCGGCCTTGGCCGCGAAGGTCGCGTGCACCTCCCAGTAGTCGCGCGGACGGAAGGCGCGGATCTTTTCCTCGCGCTCGACCATGATCGCCAGCGTCGGCGTCTGCACGCGTCCCACGGTGGTCAACTGGAAGCCGCCGCTTTTCGAGTTGAACGCGGTCATCGCGCGCGTGCCGTTGATGCCCACCAGCCAGTCGGATTCCGAGCGGCACACCGCGGCGTCGGCCAGTGGTTCGTAGTCCTTGCCCGGCGCCAATGCCGCAAACCCGTCGCGGATTGCCCCTTGCGTCATCGATTGCAGCCACAGGCGCTTCACCGGCTTGGCGGACCCGGAATACTGCACGAGGTAGCGGAAGATCAGTTCGCCTTCGCGGCCGGCATCGCAGGCGTTGACCAGTTCGCTCACATCCTTGCGCTTGATGAGCTTGACCACAGCCTTCAGCCGGTCGGCGGTCTTCTCGATCGGCCGCAGGTCGAAGCGCGTGGGAATCGCCGGCAGGTGGGCGAACGTCCACTTTCCGCGTTTGACTTCCTCGTCTTCCGGCATCGCGATCTCGACCAGGTGGCCCACGGCCGAGGTCAGCACGAACCGGTCGGATTCGAAGTGGTCTTTTTCCTTGGTAAACCCGCCGAGCGCCTTGGCGATGTCATTGGCCACGGAGGGCTTTTCGGCGATGATGAGGGACTTGCCCATGCGGTGGGGGTTTCCTTGGGTCTGCGGATCGAAACCGGGCCAGGGTGGCGTGCGCAATGCGCAGCGGGCCGGTCAAAAGGGGTCAAATGATAAGCAAGGATACGCACAACCCGCAAGCACGGATCGGCGTCGCGGTCGCCGGGTGGATTACGCGATGCGCTGGAACTTGCCCCCGGCAAGCGAAATCACTGCGCCTTCGAGTTCCCACTGGGTCAACCTGGCCAGCACCTGGCCGGCCGGCTGGCCGGTGCGCGTCGCGAGCGCATCGGCCGTGACCGGGTCATAACCCATCGCGTCCAGCAAGGGATCAACCGCCTCGCCCGGTTTGCGCGCCTGCGCTTCCTGAGCTCGGCCCGGACCCGCCGCCATCATGCCCAATTCAGTGAGAATGTCGGCCGCATCGTCGACCAGCTTGGCGCCTTGCTTGATCAGCGTGTGGCAGCCTTTGGAAAACGGCGAATGGATCGATCCCGGGATGGCGAACACGTCGCGCCCCTGTTCACCCGCCAATCGCGCGGTGATGAGCGAACCGGAATTGAGTGCAGCCTCGACGACCAGGATGCCGCGCGAGAGACCGCTGATGATGCGGTTGCGGCGTGGGAAATTGCCGGCAATGGCGGGAGTGCCCGGGTTGAACTCCGACAGGATCAGTCCGGATTCGGCCAGGCGGTGCGCCAGCGCGCGGTTGCGGGCCGGATACACCAAGTCCAACCCGGTGCCCACCACGGCGATCGACGAACCCTTGCCCTTCAGGCCGCCCTCGTGCGCGGCGGCGTCGATGCCCATCGCCATGCCCGACACGATCGTCAAGCCCGCGTTCGACAGTGTTTCGGAAAAGGCCTCGGCGAGCTGCATTCCCCCGGCGGTCGCATTGCGGCTGCCCACGACGCCGATCGCCTCACGCCCGAGAAGTTCGCGACGGCCTTTCAGATACAAGACGAAGGGCGGATCCCCAACCTCCAGCAGTCGCGCGGGATAGTCCTCGTCTGCCCAGGTCAGCAGGTGGTTATCCGGCGCGGCCAGCCAGGTCAGCGCAGCGTCCACGCGTGGATCCTGGCGGGCGGCAACGATGGCCTGGGCCAGTTTGGCGCCCGCAATGGGGGTCAAAGCTGCTGAGGACGCAACAAGGATGGCCTCGGGGTTGCCAAACGCCTGCAACAACCGTCGCGCCAAGTCCGGTCCGAGCCCGGACACATGGGCCAAGGACAGCCATGCCGCCGGTGCGGCACCGGCGGGAGGCACAGGCATCGGAAGGCGAAGTAAGGGTAAGGGCTACGGCGTCTGGACGACGTCGCCGACCTTCATCGGGCGCCGGCTGGACATGACCAAGGCAAAAGATACGCGGTCGAACACGCGGAACACGAAGGCGAGCCCGTTGCGTTCGTCCGGCAGCTTCACTTCATTGCTGATTTGTGACCCTTCCTTGTCCTTCGACTCGTCGCCGGCGGACGGCAGCAGGCTGGACAGCCCGAGCCGCTTGACCAAACCCGGCTCTCCTTCATCGGCGGTCGGCACCACATCGCCCTTCTGCAGCACGCTCAACACATGGCCGATTTCGATGCCGTCTTTCTTGCCCAGGTTGATCGCCACCACGGAATATTGCGCCGCGTCGTTCAACGCCCCCTTGACGGAGACGATCGCGCCCTTCACGAAGGACTCTGGCGCGCGCGGGCTGTAGGACGGCAGTGTCGCTTCGACGGTCGGCGTCAGCCGGTCGCCGCGGTTGATTTCCTGGGTCGAGCGCACCACTTCAAGCGTGGCCGCCTCGCCGAACTTGTTGACGCGCGCGTCGCCCAGGTACGTGGCTTCATAGCCCAGCACCTCGCGCGTCACCGGGTCGAGCAGGGCGGCGCCCGGGCGGTAGATCTGCCACTTGGTGCCCTGCGAGGCACGCATGCCGGCGGCATACACGATATTCCCCGAGCCGACGATGACGCGGCCATCCTCGGCCGAGACGATGCGCGGCGCACTGTCCAAAGCACCGGCATCCACCACCAGTGGCAGGGTCAGGAAGGGGCCGATGACGCGCACCGGAATCGACGGGATGGCGAGCGCCTTGGGATCGACACGAACCTGGGGCGAGAGCTTGACGGTGCTGCCGACGGCCGTGCCTTCGAACTTGCCGCCGGAACCGCTGACTGAAAGCATCGGCTTGCCGCTCGCATCGAACGACAGCGCAATGACGTCGCCCGGGTAAATCCAATGTGGATCCTTGATCTGCTCGCGGTTCATGTTCCAGATTTCCGGCCAGCGCCACGGCTCCTTGAGGAAACGCCCGGCGATGTCCCACAGCGTGTCGCCTTTGACCACGGTGTACATGGTCGGGGCGCCGTCGGCGAGCTGGATCGGCGGCTTCTCGGCCTTTGGCGCGCTGGCGGCCTTTGCGGGCGCCTTGGGGGTCGGTTTGTCCGCCTCCTTTGCCGCTGCCGGTGCTGCGGCAGGAGGAAGCAGCGTGGTCGGCTTCGCGGCATCCTTGGCGGCGGCGGACTTGGCGGCGGCCTCTGCCTTGGCGTCAGGCTGTGCTTGGGCAATCGCGAGCGATGGAACCAATCCCGAGAACCCGAAGACCAAGCTTAGCGCGAGGACATTTTTTTTCATGGCGTTTCTCACTCGTCAAAATCCACAATATCTGGCGGTTTGAAGGGGGCCCCGGCGGCCCGGGTGAATTGCCAGAAAGGGCGGATTCCACTAGACTTGCAAGTCAGTTAGCCGCCCCGAACTTAAAGCACTCTCTTAAGATTCTGCACCTAAATTATTCTAATCGCAAGCAAATATGGCCATTCTGGACGTTTTGACCTATCCCGATCCACGCCTTGCCCGCGTTGCCGAGCCCATCAAGATTATCGACAACAAAATCAAGAAGTTAGTCGATGACATGGCCGAAACCATGTACAAGGCCCCCGGTATCGGCCTGGCGGCAACCCAGGTGGGTGAACTCAAGCGCGTCATGGTCATCGACGTGTCCGAGGAGCGCAACCAGTTGCGCGTGTTCATCAACCCGGAGATCATCCGCAAGGAGGGCACGGCGGTGAACGAGGAAGGGTGCCTCTCGGTGCCGGGCTTCTACGACAAGGTGGAGCGCGCCGAGACCGTCATGGTGACGGCGCTCGACCGCGATGGACAGCGCTTCACGATTAACGCCTCCGGCATGCTCGCGGTATGCATCCAGCACGAGATGGACCACCTGGATGGTCACGTGTTCGTCGAATACCTTTCGCCCCTCAAGGCCAACCGCATCCGCAACAAACTGGTCAAGCGCCAGCGCGAGCTGGAGCGAGAAGCCGAAATGGCCGAGCCGCGCCGGCGCGTCGCCGCGCGCGCGTAGGCAGAAGCCGCCGCCCCGCGGCGGCACGTATCCCGGCACGCCGGCCCAGCGCCGGCGTGTTCGTTTGTGCCCGTGCAGGACCCCTTTGAGGAACGGCTGCACCGATGAGAATCGTATTCGCCGGTACCCCCCACTTTGCCGCGGTGTCCCTTGCAGCACTGCATGACCGCGGGCACGATGTGGCGGCGGTCCTCACGCAGCCGCAACGTCCTGCCGGGCGCGGCATGAAGCCGCAGCCGTCCGCAGTGGCGCTCGAAGCCGAACGCAGGACGATCCCGGTCCTCACGCCGGCCACGCTCAAGGAGGCGGCCATACAGTCGCAAATGCGGGACCTCCATGCCGAGCTGTTCGTTGTCGCTGCCTATGGCCTGCTGTTGCCGCAGGCGGTACTGGACATCCCGGCGCGCGGCTGCCTCAACATCCATGGTTCCCTGCTGCCGCGGTGGCGCGGGGCGGCGCCGGTGCAGCGCGCCATCGAGGCCGGCGATACCGAAACCGGCATCTGCATCATGCAGATGGACGCCGGACTCGACACCGGACCCGTCCTGCTCGAACGCCGCCTGGCGATCGCCGCGGACGAGACGAGTGCCTCGTTGTTTGAAAAATTGACGACGCTGGGTGCGGCCACCATCGTCGACGCGATCGATCGCCTCGGGGAGTTGGCGGCCGTTCCGCAAGCGGAGACCGGCGCCACCTACGCGCGCAAGATCATGAAGAAAGAAGCGCCGATCGACTGGACCCAGGCCGCTGACGTGATCGAGCGGCGCATCCGCGCCTTCGATCCGTTTCCGGGCTGCGAATCGACGCTCAACGGCGTGCCGCTCAAGATCTGGCGTGCCGAAATTGCCGCCGCGCCGCCGGGCAACGCACCCGGCGGCGTGATCGGCACCGACGAGGCGGGCATCCTCGTGCAGGCGGGCTTGGGGGCACTCAGGCTCAGGACCATCCAGCTGCAGGGTGGCAAGCGCCTGTCTGCGCGCGACTTCGTGCGCGGCCATCCCGTGACGGCAGGCAGCCGCTTCCAATGACTGCTGGCCCGCGCCCGGACCATCCAGCGGGGCTGGCCGCCGTGCAATGCCTGGCTGCGCGCGCGGTCGGCGAAACGCTGCGCGGCCACAACCTCGACCGCGTCCTCGAGGCGGCGCTGCGCAAGGACGCCGTGTTCGGCGCCGGTGAACGCGCGGCCGTCCACGCCATCACCTTTTCAACCCTGCGCCACCTGGGTCTCCTGCAGGCGCAGCTGGCACGCCTGCTGACCCGGCCGCTGACTGATGCCGCGGTCCGGCACCTGTTGCTGGTCGCCCTGGCGCAGCTGCAGTTCTCGAGGACCGCGGCGCATGTGATCGTCGACCAGGCCGTGCTGGCGGCGGAACGGCTCGGCCTGGCGCGCGCCAAGGGCCTGGTCAATGCGGTGCTGCGCAACTACCTGCGCCAGCCCGCCGACTTCGAGCGCGCGCGCTTCGAGGATCCGGTCGCGCGCTTCGATTTTCCACGCTGGTGGATCGACCGCGTCCGGCTCGAGTTCCCGGACGATGCGGCCGCGATCCTCGAGTCCTCGCATGCGCCGCCGCCGATGTGGTTGCGCGTCAATGCGCGCCGCACGACCCCGTCGGCCTATCTCGAAATGCTCGCGCAGGCCGGGATCGGCGTCGACGCGCACGCCGGCCACGCGGTGCGCCTCGCCCAAGGGCTTCCGGTCGACCGGCTGCCCGGCTTCGCCGACGGCCTGGTCTCGGTGCAGGACCTGGGCGCCCAGTGGGCGGCTGCGCTGCTGGCGCCGCAATCCGGGCAGCGCGTGCTCGATGCCTGCGCTGCGCCCGGCGGCAAGGCCGGCCACCTGCTCGAGACCGTCGACTGCGACCTGCTCGCGCTGGATGACGACGCGGAACGCCTGCAACGCGTGGAGGGGAACCTCCAGCGCCTTGGGCTTGCCGCCGCCGCACGCGTGGCCGACGCCACCAAACGCGACATCTGGTGGGACCGCCAGCCTTTTGATCGCATCCTCGTCGATGCACCCTGCAGCGGCTCGGGCGTGGTGCGGCGCCACCCGGACATCAAGTGGACGCGCCGCATCGCGGACCTGGCCGCGTTCGCCGCGCAACAGCAAGCGATGCTGGGCGCGCTGTGGCCCGCCCTGAAGCCGGGTGGCCGCCTGCTGTATGCGACCTGCTCGATCTTCCTCGAGGAGAACGATGCCGTGGTCGAGCGCCATCTTGCGCGCCATGACGACGCCGTGCGCCTGCCCATGGACGCCTTGTGCGCGCAGGGCGCGGCAATCGGCGACAATCCCGCCCACTTGGCCGCCGGCCGACTGATGCCCAACGATGCGCACGACGGTTTTTTCTACGCCTTGCTGGAAAAACGCGGCTGAGCGCATCGGCCGCGCGCTGTTGTTGCTGCTGGCCTTCGCGCTGCTGCCGCTGCCGGCGCGCTCGGCGGACAACGCGAGCGTGGTCTCCGCGCGGATCGAGGCGACCGAGGACGGCTGGCAAGTCCATGCCGACTTCGAGCTCTCGCTCGCACCCCAGCTGTTCGAGGCGGTGCGCAAGGGCGTGCCGCTGTACTTCATCGCCGAGTTCGAACTCACGCGCGGCCGCTGGTACTGGGTCGACCAGAAGGTCGCCAGCGCGCGCCGCGAGCGGCGCGTCAGCTTCACCCCGCTCACCGACCAATATCGCGTGGTGACCTCCGGGATCGCCCAGACGCTGACCACGGCAGAGGACGTGACCCGGTTGCTCGCGCGCATCCGCTCGTGGACGGTCGCCGAACGCGGCCAGTTGAAAGGCGGCGAACGCTACGAGGCGGCCCTGCGCTTCCGGCTCGACGGCGCGCAGTTGCCCAAGCCGTTCCAGCTCAACGTGCTGGCCGCGCGCGAATGGTCGGTGACCACCGATTGGCACCGCTGGACGGTGACGCCATGATCGTGCGCGCCCTCGTATTCGGCTGCATGACGCTCGGCGTGGCGCTGATCGTGCTCATGCTGCAGGCCACCAGCAACACCGCGTTCTTCGCGCGCTACACCACCTGGCTCTACGGCGTCGGCTTCGCGCTCACCGCGGGCCTGCTGGCCCTGATCGGGTTCCAGATCTACCGGCTGGCGCAGAAGATGCGCCACCGCGTGTTCGGCGCCAAGCTCACGCTGCGCCTGATGCTGGTGCTGGCGCTGATGGCGGTGATTCCCGGCACCCTGGTCTACGCGATCTCGGTGCAGTTCATCCAGCGCTCCATCGACGCCTGGTTCGACGTGCCAGTCGACAAGGCGATGGACAGCGCCCTCAAGCTCGGCAAGGGTGCCCTCGAGGCGAGCCTCGCCGAGCTCACGCGCAAGGCGCGCGAAGCCGCCTACGCGATCTCCGAGGGCAGCGCGCCGGACGCGGCCGCACTGCGCGAGGTGCGCGAGCGCTTTGCCTTCGACGAGGCGATCCTGTTCAGCGCCGACGGCAAGGTGGCCGTGCAGTTGCCCGGCGCGACGCGCGCGATCCCGGACACGCCCACCCTGGCGGAGATTCGCGAGGCCCTGCAGAAGGGCCCGGTGAAGAGTGCCGAGGCGATCTCCGACCGCACGCTGCTGCTGCGCGTCGTGGTGCCGGTGGCGGCGAAGAGCGCGTTCGATGTGCCGCAGGCCCTGCAGGTGATCTCGCCCGCCCCCAGCGTGCTGGCGGCCGACATGCAGGTGGTCGATGCCGGCGTGCGCGAGTTCCAGCAATTGGGCCTGCAGCGCCAGGGCCTGAAACAGTTGTTCGCCCTCACGCTGACGCTGGCCATGGTGCTGACGCTGTTCTCGGCCCTGTCGCTCTCGTTCCTGCTCTCCGAACGCCTGTCGGCGCCGCTCTCGGCGCTGGCCGAGTCGACCCGTGCGATCGCGCGCGGTGACTTCACCAAGCTCAACCCGGTGACCAGCAAGGACGAGTTCGGCGTGCTCACGCAGTCGTTCAACACCATGACGCGCCAGCTTGCCGAGGCGTCCGAAGCGGTGGCCAAGAAGCAGGGCGAGCTCGAGCAAAGCAAAGCCTACCTCGAGTCGATTCTCGGCAACCTCACCTCCGGCGTGGTCACGCTCGATGCCGACCTGCACGTGCGCACCCTCAACACCACTGCGCGCGCCATGCTGGGCGCCGACGCGGGCCTGCTGGCGCGACGCTTGCCGGAATGGGGCGAAGTCCATGCGCCGCTGGCCGCGCTGGCCGCCGGCCTGGCCCAGGAGACGATGACGCCGCGCGAGCGACCCTGGCAGCGGCAGGTGCAGATCGACGCCGGGCCCGGCAAGCCGCCGCGCACCCTGCTGATCCGCGGCACCCAGCTGCCGGCCCCGATCGCACCCGGGCACGTCCTGGTGCTCGACGACATCTCCGACCTGATCCAGGCACAGCGCAATGCCGCCTGGGGCGAGGTCGCGCGGCGCCTGGCACATGAGATCAAGAACCCGCTGACACCGATCCAGCTGTCCGCCGAGCGACTCGAGCGCAAGCTTTCCGACAAGCTCGATTTCGCCGACCGCGACATCCTGGCGCGTGCCACCGGCACCATCGTCGCGCAGGTCGGCTCGCTCAAGGCGATGGTCGACGACTTCAGCCTCTATTCGCACAGTGCACGCGAGCGGGTGCACGCGCCGGTGGACCTCAACGCCCTGCTGCGCGAGGTGCTGGTGTTGTACGAATCCACCGGTGCGTTGTGGCGCTGCCACCTGCAGGACGATCTGCCGCCGGTGTGGGCGGACGCCTCCAACCTGCGGCAGGTGATCCACAACCTGGTGCGCAATGCGCTCGATGCCTGCGCCGCGGTGAAGGAGCCGGTGATCGTCCTGACCACCACCGTGCACGAGGGGCAGGTGCGCCTGACCGTGGCCGACAACGGCGCC
>JAEUMZ010000050.1 GCA_016790765.1 Betaproteobacteria bacterium | reverse complement strand
CCGTTGCCGGACCTGCCCTGCCGGCCTATCGTGCGGCCATTCTGAATATCGGGAGTGGATCATGTGGCAGTCCTGGAAATTGTGGTGGATGACCTTTCTGTGCGTTGTGTACGCCGCGCTGGGCACGGCGCCGGCGCGCGGCGCGGAGCTGCCGTTGGCCAGCGTGGCCTGGCTCAAGCAGAACCTCGCCAGCGGCAATTTGCACGTCATCGACACCTCGTTCCCTCAGCTTCACGCCGCCGGGCACATTCCGGGCGCGGTCAACGTGGACCTGTTCAGCTACGGCGGCCGCGAGGTGGCGCCGGAGGTGATGGAAAAGCGCCTGCAGTCCTGGGGCGTCTCCGCGGACAAGACCGTGGTGCTCTACGACCAGGGCGGCACCTACATGGCCACCAGCGTGTTCTTCGACCTGGTGCAGCACGGCTTCCCGGTGGACCGCTTGAAGATCCTCGATGGCGGGCTTTCGAAATGGAAGGCCGAGGGCGGCGCAGTCACCAAGGACGCCACGCCCGCGCCGGCACCCGGCAACTTCCGCGTGAGCGGCCGCAACGAGGAGCTGCAGTCGCGCATCGACCGCGTGTTCTCCGCCACCGGCGACCCGGCGCGCCACGCCGTGGTGGAAGCGCTGGAGGCGACCTACTACACCGGCGCGCAAAACTTTTTCGGCCGCGGCGGCCACCTGCCCAACGCCATCAACCTGCCCACGGCGGACCTGTTCAATGCCGACAAGACTTTCAAGTCGCCGGCCGAGATCCGCAAGATGTTCGAGTACCTCGGCGTCACGCAGGACAAGGAACTGCACAGCCTGTGCGGCGGCGGCATTGCAGCCAGCGGCCCGTACTTCGCGGCCAAATACCTGTTGCAGTACCCGAAGGTGCGCCTCTACAAGGGCTCGCAGCTGGAGTGGCTGCGCGACGAACGCCACCTGCCGTTCTGGACCTATGCGGCGCCCAACCTGCTGCGCGACAAGCACTGGTTGGACGGCTGGAACAGCCCGATGCTGCGCATGACCGGCGGCATCGCGTTCAACATCATCGACGTGCGCGATGCGGAGGCGTTCAAGCAATCCCACATTCCGTTCTCGGTGAACATCCCGGCGGACCTGTTCGCGCGCCACCTCAATGACCCTGCGACGCTGGCCAAAGTACTGGGTGCGGCGGGCGTGAACCCGAACGTGGAGACCGCCATCGTCTCCGACGGACGCGTTAATGGATCGGCGGCGCTGGCCCTGCTGGCGCTGGAATCGCTGGGCCAGAAGAAAGTGGCGGTGCTCACCGATTCGGTGGACGACTGGGCCTTTGCCGGCCTCGCGCTCAACCGCGCCACCGACAAGCCCGACCCCAAGCGCCCGCCGATGCCGCCGCCGAAACCGGTGAACTATGTGGGCAGCGCCAAGGCCGCCGTGGTGGTGGCGAACGCCGGCGCCGCCGCAGGCGCTTTCCCGAAGGTGTTCATCGCCTCCGGCGCCGCGATGCCGACGGTGAAACTCGAAGGCAGCGTGATCCACGTGCCGCAGCAGAGCCTGATGACGCCGGAGCACACGCCCAAGGCCGCCAAGGACATGCTGGCCGTGCTCACCAAGGCCAAGGTGCCGCGCTACGCCGAGATCGTGCTGGTGGCGGACGATGTGAAAGACGCCGCGCTCAATTACCTCGCGTTCCGCCTGATGGGTTATCCGGAGGTGAAGGTGCTGGCACCCAAGGTGTGAGACTCGAGATGGGGCGCGGCGTTTGGGACGAAAGTGGCCCGAACGCCGCGCGGGTTCCAGTGTTTGCCACCAGGGTACTTCTAAAAACCGTAGCGAGCGGCCGAAGTTCGCGCCGAGGAGCGGACACGTACCCAGTGTACGGCGAGCACCGGTGGCGCGAAATTTGGCCGCGCAGTAGGTTTTAAGAAGTACCCACCACGCGCTGTCATTGGTTCATCTGTTTCAAAGCAAGGATGGCTCGATCCGGACGCGGTCGACACATGTTTGCGCCCTGCCGACATTGTGTTCGCCACCTACTTTGCATCGACCCGAACGAGTTTTGCACGCGATAGTCGCCATCCTGATTGCGGTATGGAAGTATGGTTCCGTGGCCACTAGAGTGCCTGCGCATTGACCGCAGAATTTCTTTCCCTCAAGGATTGCCAGCCGCCTTCCTATCGCTGATATGGCCAGTCGCCATTTGGTATCGATTTGCGCAGTAATGCGCATTTCCCACCCGCACGGGTTGGTTTTTCTTGATTGGGATTTGGTAGCATCCGGTCACAAGCGTGCAACTTGGCGCGAAACAACAAACCACTGCAGGGGGAATCTTGACCAAGATCGATTTCGGATCAGCGACATCCGTTTTCCGCGTGTTTGCAGCGCATCTGCGGTTATTTGACGCCGCGCCATCGGAAACGCGGGGAGGGAATAAAGGAGTCCTCGCCCGCCTGACTGCCGCTGTGGGAATCACGTTTTGTGGGCTGCTGACCACCACGGCCCACGCCACCATCTCCCTTTCGTATTCGCACTCCATCCCGCCGTACCCCGGCATCGACTTCGGTTCCGTCAATGCGCATGCCGTGCCGCCAAACCAGGTCAAGGACGTGGTGCTGACCATCACCAATTCCGGGGACGAAGGGACGCAGCTCACCCAGTTCGTCTTCCATCCCTATCCGTACAGCCTGCAGGCCAACAACTGCACGCAGTGGATGAACCCCGGCCAAAGCTGCACCGTCACCGTACGCTTCAACCCGGCGGGCTGGGGCAACGGCAGTGTCAGCGGGACACTGAGCATCGCTGCGTACGGGGCGCCTTACTATTTTGTGTTGCAACTTGCAGGCACGAGCTATGTGCCTCCTGGCACTCTTACAGTCCAGACGGCCAATACCGCCTTCAACACACAGTCCTACGGCAGGCCTTCCAACACCCAGAGCATCGTCCTCAGGAACACCGGATCCACCAGCGTTGAGGCCAGTTCCCTCAACGTGAGCAGCCCAGACTACAACGTTGTCAACAACAACTGCACCGGCACGATTGCGCCCAACGGTACTTGCACCATTGACGTGCAGTTCATCCCAAGCCAGACGGGCAGCTTGCCGGCCACGATCACTATTCCGCACAACGGCACGGGGTCGCAGGTCAATGTGATGGGGACGGGGGAGGGGGAGCCGGGCTTGGTGTTCGCAGGAGGAGGAACGCCCGCTGCTGGGGGAACGAATGTTTCTGACAAGAACACGAATGGTGCCGGAGTAGAGAGCATTCAGACATCCGGAAGTGGCGCAGCACCTCCACCGTCGCCTTCGCCATCGCCATCTCGGTTGGTCGGCTCACTAGGCCGCGCGTCTGGGGCAACTACCATTTGGATCGATCCTTCTGCGCGTTCGGACAAAACCGACATGGGAAACACCGGAGGGGAAGAAGAACAGGTACTCACAGGTGGTACCAGCTCTTGCGACGAATCCGATGATTCATCTTGTGGCCACTCTGCACCAGGTTGTTTTGATTGCCCGGAGCAGAACGTCTTGCCAAACGATCCCATGCGGACCGGTGACCCCATCAACGCCGGCATCGGCAGCAAGTCCCACCCCCAAACCGACTACGCCGCCCGCGGCGGCTACTGGCTTGCCTTCGTCCGCACCTACCAAGCCCAGGCTCCTCATGCTTCGGCGCTGATCCGCCAAAAAATGGGTCCCGGCTGGTACTCCAACTGGGATTCCCGCATCGCCACTGTGACGGCAACCCAGCATCGGATCACGCGCGGCGACGGCAGCTCCATCATCTTCAACAAGGTCGGCAGCGTCTGGCAACCGGAATCCCCGGAAATCACCGACAAGCTCATCCCCGTCCTTAATGGCATCGGCGACCAGACCGGCTGGAAATACCAGGTGGCCGATAGCATTGAGAACTACGATCTTGCCGGCCGCCTCAACAGCATCGCCCTGCCCACGGGTGAGACCTACACCCTCACCTACAACACCAGCGACGTGCTGCTCTCGGTCGCCGACCCGGCGGGCAGAACGCTTGCGTTCACGTATGACGCCAAGGGCCGGCTCTGGAAGCTCACCGATCCGGCAGGTGCGATCACCACCTACGAATACAACGACACCGTCAGCGCCATGGATCCCGGCCTGGGCCGCCTGGTCAAGGTGACCTTCCCGGACGGCCGTGCCCGCCTGTACAAGTACGGCATGGGCGACCGCCGCTTCGCTCTCACCGCCATCGCCACACTGGAGGGCGGCGTTGAGCGCACCTACGTCACCTTCACCTACGACCCCGCCAATGGCCGCGCCAAGGCCAATTACTTCGGCAACACCACCAATGAGGCCAACGGCACCGGCCGGGTCAAGGTCAGCTACAACGCCAACGGCAGTTCCGTCTCTTACGATTCGGCCAGTGTCACCCGCTACAGCCCGGCTTCGTCCGCGCCGGGCGGATGCGTGGCTGGATTCCACGACGAACAACTGGACGATCACGCCGAAGTCGCGCAACGCAAGGACGCCAAGTACTGCGTCAACAGCGCTACGGCCTACCCTGCCTACGCCACCGTCAAACGGACTTTTGACAACATCCAGGGCCGCATCCTGCCCACGCGCATCGACTACATGCACGTCTGCGCCACCTGCACGGACAGCTTTGAGACCTTCACCTACAACGCCGACGGCCGTCTTCTGAGCCATACCGACCGGAACGGCGTCACCTCGACCACCACTTACACCACCGACGGCCGCGGCTTGGTGGCGAGCGTCACCCAAGCCTCCAACACCATGCTCATGCGAACGGTGACCACCACCTGGCACCCGACCCTGAGTGTGCCCACCCAGATCGTGGAACCGGCCAGCGGCGGCAACCGGGTGACCACCTACACCCATGACTCGGCCGGCCGCATCCTCACCCAGACGGTCTCCGCCGGCGGTGTCTCCCGCACCAGCGCCAACACCTACGACACTCAAGGCCGCCTGATTTCAGTCGACGGCCGGCGCACAGATGTCTCCGACATCACGACTTACACCTACCAGGGCACCTCTATCTTGCCCCATACGGTCACCAACCCCAAGGGGCAGGTGACCACCTACCATTCCTACGACACCCACGGCAACCCGCTGCTGGTCTTCCTCCCGGACGGCTCCAGCGAAACGATGACCTACGATGCCCGTGGGCGATTGATCGCCAAGTACCACAACGCCATCCGAACCGTGCTCAACACCTACGGCATCAATGGCGTGCTCACCAGCACCACCGACCAACATGGCGGGGTGACGACCAACCTGTACGACGATTCGCTGCGCCTGATCGGCAAGGACCTCTCCAACGGGGAGAAGATCCGCTACACCCTGGACAATGCTGGCCGTACGATCCTGACCCAGACCTTCGATGCCCAGAGCGTGCTCGCCAGCACCAGCAGCACCGGCTACGACGGGCTTGGACGAGTGTTGTGGAAAAGGGACGCCAACAACAAGACCACGACCTACGCCTATGACGCCAACGGCAACGTCACCTCTGTGACCGACCCGAACAACCTCACCACGACCACGGAGTACGACAAGCTCAACCGGCCGATCCTAGTCAAGGATCCGAATCTGAAGGTGGTAGAAACGACCTACACGCCGGACGGCAAGGTCGCCACGATCAAGGACCCGAACAGCAACACGACCACCTACGGCTACAACGGCTTTGGCGACCAGACCCAGATCGTCAGCCCCGATACCGGTACCGCCACAATGATCCACAACGCCGCCGGGCAGGTGATCCAGAAGACCGACTCCCGCGGCAAGACCACCACCTACACCTATGACGTGCTCGGCCGCGTGACGATGATGTACCTGAACGACGGCAACAACACCTACACCTACGACGTCGGCGCCAACAGCGTCGGGAGATTGGTCAACGTCAACGGCTTCGGCAGCAATACCACCTTCTACTACGACACCTACGGCCGGGTGACCAGCAAGGTAGTGGGGATTGCCGGGCTGGGCGTCAACCTGACGACCAGTTACACCTACGACAGCGTCGGGCGCACGGCCACCATCACCTACCCCAGCGGCAACGTGCTCGGCATGACTTACAGCGAAGGGCGGGTGACAAACATGACGCTGACTCCCACTGGAAGCAGCGCCAGCCCGCTGATCTCGGATATCCGCTACTTCCCGGTCGGTGGGCCGGAGAGCTGGCTCCTGGGCCCCAACAGTTTCAATTCGATGGCCTACCTGCGCGAAATCGACCTCAACGGGAGGATCGAGAAATACAGCACCCCCACCGGCTACCGGCAGCTGGGGTTTGATGATGGGGGTAGGATCACCAGCATGAAGAACTGCAGCGGCACCACCAGCCCATGCCCGACCGGGAACATCCTGTGGACGAACAGCTATGGCTACGACTCTGTGGGGCGGCTGACCAGCTTCTCCGGAAGCACTAGCAACGGGGATGGGCAGGCGAACATCACGCAGACGCAGAGCTTTACCTACGACAACAACGGGAATCGACTCACAGCAGTACTGAACGGCACGACCAGCACCTACGCTTACCCGGGAGGATCAGCGCCGACCAGCAACCGCCTGACCAGCGTCACCGGTGGTCTCACGTTGAGCAATACCTACGACAACGCGGGCAACCTGATCAGCGATGGCGTGAGGAGCTTTGTGTATGACTCGCGCGGGAGGATGACCAGTGCCACGACCAGCGGCGTCACGACGAGCTATCTGATCGATTACCGGAATCTCAGGGTCAAGAAGTCGAATGCCACCGAGACGAAGTACTTTGTGTATGACGACTTGGGGCACATGCTGGGGGAATACGATGGGAACGGAAACGCGATTCAGGAGTTGTTTTGGTTGGGGAATACACCGATCGCCGTGAGAGGAACGATGCCGTGTCTCTCAGGCGGCACTTGCGCGGAGACGGGAACGGCTTATATTTGGACCGATCACCTCAACACACCGCGGGAACTCACCCGCGTCAATGGGTCATATCAACACGTCTCTCTTTGGAAGTGGGACTCGCTGCCGTTTGGAGAAACAACACCCAACGCCAATCCGTCAAGCCTTGGAGTGATGAAATTCAATCATCGGTTCCCGGGGCAGTACAGAGACTCTGAGACCGGATTGCATCAAAACTGGCATCGGGACTACGATCCCAACGCAGGAAGATACGTGGAGAGTGACCCTAAGGGACTTGCTGGCGGTCTAAACCTATATGGCTATTGCCTCAACTACCCAATTGACCTTACGGACAAATATGGACTAGATCCATTTGACGATCCGTATCCACATTGCGGACGCAATCCAAGCGATGCCCTATGTCGGGCCGGCATTCGCCCGCCCATCGCCAATCCAAGTTGCAGAACCTCAGGAACACAATGTCTCGACAAGTGTATTTCTACACTTAATCCTTGGTGGACTACTCCAGTTGGAGGCGCAGTTGGCGTCGCAGGCGAAGTGGCCGGATCAGCCACCGTTAAGGTGTGTACCCGCTACTTGGGAGGGCTAAGTGCGGCTTGGGCATTAGGTACCTCTGTCGGATGTGCGGCAGCGTGTGCAGGAGATCCGTGTGCGTATGACTTCTGAAAGGACCTTCGCGACAGTGCTATTCGTGTGCTCCATAGTCTTTCTCGCAAATGCGTTTGTCGCATACGAAGCAAGTAACGCGCTCCATGCAGTCGGCTGGTTTATCGGCTGGCTTACATTTGCATTGTGGGCATTGTTGCTATTCGTAACTCGACGAAGAAAGAAAGCGCAGCGAGGTGCAAAGTAGGTAAGGGGTCGTTCGGCCCAATTTGTGTTGGTACTGTTATCAAGGCGAGCCCATGGACAAAAACCCGCACAAGTCGCAATTGTGGCGTACAAAGTGGCAAGTTGCATTGAGGAGTGCCGACGATGACGTGCCAACTCAACCAGATGATTATTCTTGGTGGTTTCGTAGGGGCAGCAATCGTGATGTTCCCAACACAAGCTGGGGTCAGGCCTTGCCTTTTGCCTTGTTTTGATTCATCATCCCGAACATGGCCCGTCCCCTCCGCATCGAGTTCCCCGGCGCGATCTACCACGTCACCTCACGCGGCGATCGGCGCGAACCGATCTTCGAAGACGACGACGACCGGCGCGCGTTCCTGGTGCAGGTTGGCCAAGCGATGGAACGCTTCGATGCCACCGTCCTCGGTTACTGCCTGATGGACAACCACTACCATTTGGTCATTCATACCCGGCGCGGCAACCTCTCGCGGCTCATGCAGCGCCTCAACGGCACCTACACCCAGGCTTATAACCGCCGACACGGCAAGGTGGGGCATCTGCTGCAAGGGCGCTTCAAGGGCATCCTGGTCGATAAGGACGCCTACCTTCTTGAAGTGGTCCGGTATGTCGATCTCAACCCCGTGCGCGCCCGCACGGTGCGCGACCCGGGAAACTGGCCGTGGAGCAGCTATCGCGCCCACGCGGGCAAGGCCCAAGCCCCGGAATGGCTAGATACCGACGCGGTGCATGGGTACTTGCTGGCCCGTGACCCGCAGGGGGCGGTAGATCGCCGCCGCGCCGCGCAGCGCTATGTATCGCACGTGGCGGCAGGCAAGGGGGTGAAACTGTGGGACGAGGCGCTGAAGCACCAAATCTTCCTTGGCGAGGACCGTTTTGTCGAGCGCATGCAAGCCCTGATGGGGGCCGACCGCGCTGACGACGCAAACATCCCCCGCGTATATCGGCGCAAAATCCCCAAGCCGATTGCGCAATATTTGGCCCACAAGGCCGGGCGCGACGTGGGCATTCAACAGGCCGCCACCCAAGGCCAACACAGCCTCACGGCAATCGCCGCCGCTGTGGGCCTCTCGGTGTCGCGGGTGAGCCGGATCGTGAAGAGGTTGGAGGAGGAGGCAAAGGGCAAGGCCTGACCAAAATGTTCAATGTTTCCAACGTTGGTACGCCGAGATCGTGCTGGTGGCGGACGACGTCAAGGACGCCGCGCTCAATTACCTCGCGTTCCGGCTGATGGGGTATCCGGATGTGAAGGTGCTCGCCGCCCGTTTCTGATCATCCGGTGGTGCCGCGCGCGATGGCACATTCTTGGCATTGTGTGATGCAGATCAGAACGCGTGCGTGCGGCCTGGCCACAATGGGGCGTCGATCCTTCATGGAGCGTCCCATGAACAACCTGCTTTCGCTGTGGCACGGCGAACACGCCAAGTTCGCCCGCCTGCTCGACCTGCTGGAAACCGAGTTGCACGTCTTCCACGACGGCGGGCAGCCGGACTACGCGCTGATGAGCGACATCGTGCGCTA
>JAEUMZ010000031.1 GCA_016790765.1 Betaproteobacteria bacterium | reverse complement strand
CACGCCGCCACCATGCACATGGGCATCGGCTACTCCAACGAGGTCATCGAACTCCACGTCGCACGCGGCCTCGAGTACCGCGGCCACCGGCGCGATGAAGGCGAGTTCCTGGAAGTGTTTCCGCTGTCCTTGATGGAGGCGTTGCAGATGGTCGGCGACGGGCGCATCACGGATGCCAAGACATCGATCTCGTTGTTGTGGCTGGAGCGGTTCCGGGAGCGCTGGGCGTGAACGGACCGTTCTGTTTTCCGCCGATGAACGCCGATAATGCGCCGATGGACGCAGATCAAAGCAAAGGCAGAAACGAAGCGCTCGCATTGGTGCGGAGTACCACGCCGAATACCGCTGGAGGCCGCGCAAATGCACGTGGTTGCCCTGCGATCTTGCCGGCGTCCATCGGCGGACCGTTATCGGCGTCCATCGGCAGAGAAGAGGTCCATCGATGAACGGAGACCGCCAACCCTACGACCTCGCCGTCATCGGCGCCGGCATCAATGGCTGCGGCATTGCGCGCGATGCGGCGGGGCGCGGCTTGAAGGTCTGCCTGATCGAGCAGGGCGACATCGCCTCGGCCACCAGCCAGTGGAGCTCGAAGATGGTGCACGGCGGCCTGCGCTACCTGGAGCACTATGAGTTCCGCCTGGTGCGCGAATCGCTGCAGGAACGCGAAGTGATGCTGCGCATCGCGCCGCACCTGGTCAGGCCGGCCGAGTTCATCGTGCCGCACGATGCCTCCATGCGCCCGGCGTGGATGGTGCGCGCGGGCCTGTTCCTGTATGACCATATCGGCGGCCGGATCTCGCTGCCCGGGTCGCGCACCGTGCCGTTCCCGGATGCGCGCTACAGCGCCGGCTTGAAGCCGGTGTTTCCGCGCGGGTTCTTCTATTCCGACACGCGCGTGGACGATGCGCGCCTCACGCTCGCCAATGCCGTCAGCGCGCGCGAACAGGGCGCGGACGTGCGGGTGCACACCCGCCTGCTGCGCGGCGCGCGCGAGGGCGGAACGTGGCGGCTGTTGCTGGCCGACGCCGACACCGGGATCGAGTCGCTGGTCGAGGCGCGCGGCGTGGTCAACGCGGCCGGCCCCTGGGTCAAGCAGGTGCTCAACGACGCACTCAACGTGCAGATCGATGCCACCGTCCGCCTGGTCAAGGGCAGCCACATCGTGGTGCCGCGCGTGCATGCCGGGGAGCACACCTACCTGTTGCAGAACGCCGACCGGCGCGTGATCTTTGTCATCCCGTACGAGGAGCGCTTCACGCTGATCGGCACCACCGACGTGGCCATCCACAAGCTGGACGACGCTGCGTCGATCTCGCCGGCCGAGACGGACTACCTGATTGGCGCGGTCAACCGCTATCTGCAGGCGCCGATCCGCCGCGAGGACATCGTCTGGAGCTATGCCGGCGTTCGACCGCTGTACGACGACGGCCAGTCGGATCCCTCGTCGATCACCCGTGACTATGTGCTGAAGGTCGATGCGCCGGGGGGCGAGCTGCCGTTGTTGTCGGTGTTTGGCGGCAAGCTCACCACGTACCGCAAGCTGGCGGAACACGCGATGGCGGAGCTTGCGCCGTACTACCCCGGCCTGCGCGATCCGTGGACGGCCACGCAAGTGCTGCCCGGGGGTGCGGGCTGCGCGGCTGCGGAGCTGCAGGCCACCCTGGCGGCACTGCAAGCGCAGCATGAGCGCCTGCCGGCCGGGTTTGTGGCGCAAGTGTTCCGGCGCCACGGCGACCGCACGGCGCGCGTGCTGGGCAAGGCAACGTCGGTTGACCAGTTGGGTGAATGCGTGGGATCCGGTGACCACCTGTTGTGCGAGGCGGAAGTCGACTTCTGCATCCGCGAGGAGTGGGCGCGGACGGCCGAGGATATCCTGTGGCGGCGCACCAAGCTGGGCCTGCACCTCGATGCACCGGCACGCGCCCATGCTGCGGCAGTCTGCAAACGGCTGGGCCTTCGCGCGTGACCCGCGCCGGTGACATGGCGCGGGCTTGCGCGCCGCCGCATCCCATTTTTCGAGTTCGACCGCCGGCCGGCGCTGCATCGCTTGCACATGCGTGAGATGGCAGAAATGGCGCGCAATGCCTTTGCCGCTCTCGACCAGGGCGATGCGGAGCGCGCGCTGGACTTGGCACGCCGGGTGATCGAGGCGGAGGCCAATCACCCGCAGGCGCTTCACGCCGCAGGCATCGCCGCGCACCGGCTGGGGCGCCTGGACGAGGCGCGGCAATGGCTGCTGCGCGCGCGCGCCGTCCAGCCACAGGACGCCGCGCTGCTCAACAACCTGGCCGCGGTCCTGCGCGGACTGGGCGACCGTGCGGGGGCCCTGGAAGCGCTGGGGCAAGCCCTGCGCATCGCACCGCGCCATCCGATCCTCAATTGCTTCCTCGGCGAGCTGCTGCTCGAAGCGGGCGACGCAATGCAGGCGTTGGCGTGCCTCGACGTGGCGCTCGCCTCGCATCCGTCGTTTGCCGAAGCCACCTTTCACCGCGGCAATGCGCTGTCGCTCCTTGGGCGCGTCAAGGACGCGGCGTCCGCGTTCGGCCGGGCCGCCGCATTGGCGCCGCACTTGGCAGCGGCCCACTACAACCTGGCCAATGAACTGTGCCGCATGGGCCGGGTCGCGGAATCGCTGCCCGGCTACCGCCAGGCCATCGCGCTCGATCCTGCCAATGCCACGGCGCGCAGCAACCTGATCACCGCGCTGCAGTACGTGGCGGGCGAGGCCGAGATCGACGCCGAGTGCGCCGCCTTTGCCGCGGCCCTGGAGGCGCCGCTGCGCGCGCAGTGGCCCCGCCACCGGCCGGTACGTGACGGGCAGCGCCGGTTGCGCATCGGCTATGTGTCCGCGGACCTGCGCACGCATTCGGTGGCGTACTTCATGCTGCCGCTGATGGAAACGCGCGATCGCGCACGCTTCGACGTGGTTTGCTACTACAACAACACGGTCGGGGATGCGCTGCAGGCGCGGTTCGCATCCCTGGCGGACCACTGGGTGCCGTGTGCCGGCCTGGACGATGCACAACTCGCCGCGCGCGTGATGGACGATGCCATCGACATCCTGGTCGACCTCGGCGGCCACACCGCCGCAAACCGGCTGGGCGTGTTCGCCCTGAAACCGGCGCCAGTGCAGGTCAGCTACCTGGGCTATCCCGGCTCGACGGGGCTGGCGGCCATCGCGGCGCGCATCAGCGACGCCACCGCGGATCCGCCGCGCGGCGAAGGCGCGCCGGATGCGGACCGGGTGGTGCGGCTGGCGGACTGCTTCCTCTGCTACCGCCCGCCGCAGGATGCGCCAAACGTGCGCCCGTTGCCCGCGATTGCGAGCGGCCGCATCACGTTCTGCTCCTTCAACATGCTGCAGAAAGTCACGCCCGGCGTGGTGGCGCTGTGGGCGCGCATCCTGCAGGCGGTGCCGAGCGCGCGATTGATGATCAAGTCGCAGGGACTGGAAATTTCCGACATCCGGGAGGCGCTCCAGGCGCAATTCGCCGCCCGGGGAATCGGGCCGGACCGGTTGCTGCTGCTCGGCCGTGACGCGGCCACCGCCTCGCACCTCGATCGCTACGCCGAGGCCGACATCGCCCTGGATCCGTTCCCGTACAACGGCACCACCACCACCTGCGAGGCGCTGTGGATGGGCGTGCCGGTGGTCACCTTGCGCGGCCACCGCCACGCTTCACGCGTGGGGACGAGCCTGCTCGAGGCCGCCGGGCTCGGTGCATGGGTTGCGGGCAGCGAGGAGGAGTACGTGGAGATTGCGGCACGCTGGGCCGCCAATGTCCCCCGATTGGGTGAACTGCGCGAAAACCTGCGGACGCAAGTCAGCCGGTCGCCGTTGCACAATCAGCTGCAGTTCACACGCCGGTTCGAGGAAGCGCTGTTGCAACTTTGGGAACAGGCCTGTGACGCCGCATCGTCCCGGTAAAGCGATGGACGAACGATGTGCGCCGATCCCCGGGGGCCGGGCATGAAGCCGCTGTCTGATTTCCAGGTGCCGGCGGGGGACGGCATCACCGGCCTCTTGTTCGACATCGACGACACGCTCACCACGCGCGGCAGCCTCACCGCCGCGGCCTATGCGGCTCTGCACCGCGCCAAGGCGGCCGGCTTGATCGTGGTGCCGATCACCGGCCGGCCGGCGGGCTGGTGCGACCAGATCGCGCGCCTGTGGCCGGTCGATGGCGTGGTCGGCGAGAACGGCGCGTTTTACATGGCCTACGATGCCGGCAGCCGCAAGCTCGTGATGCGCTGCGTGAAATCCGAGGCCGAGCGTGCCGCGGACCGCGTGCGGCTCGATGCCGTGGCGCAGGACATCCTCGACGCGGTGCCCGGGGCAGCGCTGGCGTCCGACCAGGCGTACCGCATCGCCGACATCGCCATCGACTTCTGCGAAGACGTGCCGCGCCTGGCGCCGCAGGATGTGGAGCGCATCCGCCGCATCATGGAAGCGCGTGGCTTGACCGCCAAGGTCAGCTCCATCCACGTCAACGGCTGGTTTGGCGGCTACGACAAGCTCTCCACCACGCGCCTGTTCCTGGCCGAACGCCACGGCATCGACCTCGATGCCAGTGCGTCGCGCTTCGTGTTCGTGGGCGACTCGCCCAATGACGCGCCGATGTTTGCCTACTTTCCCCATTCGGTCGGCGTGGCCAACGTGCGCGCGTTTTCGGACCGGCTGGCCACGCCACCCGCCTATGTGACAGCGTCCGAGTGCGGTGCCGGTTTTGCCGAGGTGGTGGACGCGCTGCTTGGGGTCCGCTAGCGCGCCAGGGCGCTGAACGCTTTCCTGAACGTGTCGGCAATCGGCGGCCAGGCAGCGGTCCACGGCGCGATCAACTCGAAATGCCCGGCATCCGGCAGGTCGACTACATCGATCGACTCGCCGCGTTTGCGCTTGGCCTCGGCGTAGGCGTGGCCCAGGTGCGGCAACACCAGTCGATCTGCGCGGCCCTGCACCAGCCATTGGCGGACCGGGATGATCAAGGTCATGGGTGAGGTGTCCGCGTAGGCGGCCTTGCCACGCTTGGGCACATCGACCAGGCGCGACACGGTGTCCGCGCCACAGGCATGGGCGCCGGCGGTGGCAAACACCTCGATGTCGGTGATGGCCGCGATGCCGACCACCGCGTGGACCGGCAGCGGATGCGCGCGCGTCAGGGGGCTTCCTTGCGGAAGTTGCGCGCGCGCCGCGAGCCACAGCGCCAGGTGACCGCCCGCCGAGTGTCCGGTGGCCACCACGCGCGAGAGGTCGAGCGCGTGGGGCACGGCCAGCTTGCGCAGCTGGTCGGTGGCGTCGGCCACGTCGAGAAACATGCCCGGGTACTCCGCGCCCGGGTGCCCCAGCCGGCGGTATTCAATCTCCCACACGGCGTAGCCCGCGCGGCGCAGGCCGTCGGCCAGGAAGTGCGTCAGCTCCACGCCCGGGTACTCGGCCAGCCAGCATCCGCCGTGCACCAGGATCACCACCGGATGGGGGCCGGCGCCGCTGGGCAGCCACAGGTCGCCGAAATGCTGCGGCTGCGGACCATAGGGCACCCGGTGATCGGCCTTCAGCGCGGGGCGCTGCAGGATGTCCTTCCAGGACAGCAGGTTGGCGTCGGCTTCGCACATGCGCGTGATCAGGAGTGCGCTGAGCAACGCCAGCCAGGCGCGGCGCATTTCACCGCCCCGGGCGCGTGCGGCGCCGCGCATTGGTCTCGTACTCCAGCCGGCGGATGAGTTTTTCGGCTTCCGATTCGGCCTCGCGGTAGAGCAACGGAAAACCGCCCTTGAGGAACGTCCACTCGCGGTGCAGGAAGTGCCCGCGCAGTTGCTCGAGCGCCGGCAGGCTCGACTGCCGGCGCAGCTCGATCAGGTGGCCGTCCAGCAACTCGCGCATGCGCTGTTCCGCGGCTTCCGTGAGCTGGTTGACCGCCTTCAGTTCGGACAGGCGCGGGCGCAGGAGGTCCGGCACGTTCACGATCGCCAGTTGCGCGACGTCCTTCATGCGCGCGTTCTGGCGGATCTTGCTGATCAGTTGGCGGCACTCGGTGTCGAGCGCCTCCAGCGCCTTCATCGCCGCAAAGTCGGCGTCGGGCATGCGGTTCTTGCGGCGGTTCTGCAGGACGCTCATCGGCAGTGGAGAGGGGACGCCGTAGAATCCACGGCTTCATCCCCATTATCGCGCGACCGCATGGACATTCCAAACCTCGCCACGCTCGACCTCACCGTCAACGGCGGCATCGCGTCCGTTGCCCTGAACCGCCCGGACAAGGCCAACGCCCTGAACCTCGAGGCCTGGTTCGACCTGCGCCGCGCCTTCGATTGGGCGGACGCCGAACCCACGGTGCGCGTGGCGGTGCTGAGCGGCCACGGCAAGCACTTTTGCTCGGGGATCGACATCGCGATGCTGGCCGGCATCGCCGACCAGGTCGATGACGATTGCGAGGGCCGCAAGCGCGAGAAACTGCGCCGCGTGATCCTCGACCTGCAGGACACGCTCACCAGCCTGGAGCGCTGCCGCAAGCCGGTGATCGCGGCGGTGCACGGCGCCTGCGTCGGCGGTGGCATCGACCTGATCTGTGCGGCCGACCTGCGGCTGGCCAGCGCCGACGCACGCTTTTCGATCAAGGAGATCGACATGGGCATGACCGCCGACGTCGGCACGCTGCAGCGCATGCCCAAGTGGATGGCGCCGGGCATCGTGCGCGAACTGGCGTTCACCGGGCGCGACTTTACCGCCGCCGAGGCGCATCAATGGGACTTCGTGAACCGCGTTTGCGCCGACCGCGAAGCGCTGGCCGCCGATGCGCAGGCGCTGGCCGCGCAGGTTGCCGCCAAGTCGCCGCTCGCCATTCGCGGCATCAAGGAGCAGCTCAACTACGCCCGCGACCACAGCGTGGCCGACGGCCTCAACTACGTGGCCACCTGGAATGCGGCGCTGCTGATGTCAAGCGATCTCAACGAGGCGATGATGGCGGCCATGCAGCGACAGCCGGCCAAGTTCCGGGACTAAAACCCAAGCACTGGCGCGGCATCTATGCAATAAGTGCCGCAAACGCCGCGCCAGTGCTTGTGTTGCATCGTCAAACGGCTGGAACAATCTTGAACCACAGAGAACACAGAGTACACGGAGGAAACCATGAGCAATTCTCTGTGTTCTCTGTGTTCTCTGTGGTTCAGGATTTTCAGCGATGCATGACATGCGCACCATCAGGCCCAGGCGGACCACAGGTGAAATGTCAGTCGCCGTGTGCCGGTGTGGGGGCGGGCGCTGCTTTCTGGCTTGCTCCCGCGTCGCGCGACTTGGCGTGGTGGCCGCGAGCAAAGAACGTGTAGAGCGCCGGCACCACCAGCAGCGTGAGCAGGGTGCCCAGCGTCATGCCGCCGACGATCACCCAGCCGATCTGCTGGCGCGCTTCGGCGCCTGCGCCACCGGCGAACGCGAGCGGTGCGGCGCCCAGCACCGTGGCGCCGGTGGTCATCAGGATCGGCCTGAGGCGCAGCAGCGCCGACTCGACAACTGCCTCCTTGGGGGACTTGCCCTGTTCCTGCAGTTGGTTGGCAAACTCGACCAGCAGGATGCCGTGCTTGGTGATCAATCCCACCAGCGTGATGAGGCCGATCTTGGAAAACACGTTGAGCGAATTGCCGGTCAGCCACAGGGCCAGCAGCGCGCCGGTGATCGACAGCGGCACGGTGAGCATGATGATGAACGGGTCGGCATAGCTCTCGAACTGCGCCGCCAGCACCAGGTAGATGAAGGCCAGGGCGAGGGTGAAGGTGATCAGCAGCGTGGACGCGCCTTCGCGGAATTCGCGGCTGGTGCCCGCGACGTCGGTCTGCACCTCTGGCAGCACGCGTTCGGCGGCGTCGGACATGGCCTTCAGCCCCTCGCCGAGGCTGTAACCGGGCGCCAGCTCCGCATTGACCACGGCCGCGCGCATGCGGTTGAAGTGATTGAGGTTCTTCGGCGACACGCCCTCGCGCATCGAGGTCACGTTGGACAGCGGCACCATGTCGCCGGAACGCGAGCGCACATAGATGTCGGAAATGTCGCCCGGCTTGGCGCGGTCCTCGTTGCCCACCTGCACGATCACGTCGTACTGCTCGCCGCCTTTCTTGAAGCGCGTGACCACGCGCCCGCCGAGCATGGTCTCCAGCGTCCGCCCCACCACGTCGACCGGCACGCCCAGGTCACCGAGTTTCTCGCGGTTCACCGTCACGCGCAGTTCCGGCTGGTTGAGCCGGAGGTCGGTGTCGATGTTGAGCAGCGCCGGGCTCTTCCTGGCCTCCTCGGTCAGCCGCTCGACCATGCGCGCAAGGTCGGTGTACGGCTGCTGGGTCATGATCACGAACTCGACCGGCTTGCTGCGCCCGCCAAACGCGCTCGGCACCAGCGGAAACACGTTGATGCCGGGAATGGCGCGCATCTTCGGCCGGATCTCGTCGGCGATCTGCATCGAGGTCCGGCTGCGCTCGGCCCATGGCTTCAGGATCACGATCGAGAAGCCGGCGTCCGGTGTCGGGTTGCCGGCGTTGACCATGTAGCGCGAATGCTCCGGAATCGAGCGGTACACCTCCTCCATTTGCGGCAGGTAGCTCGCCGTGTACTGCACGGTGGAACCTTCCGGCGCGCTGATCGGCCCGAAGATCACGCCGCGGTCCTCGGCCGGCGACAATTCCGATTTCAGGTACACGAACACCGGCACCGAGATGCCGGCAAACACCAGCCAGATCAGCGCGGCGATCCAGCGCCGCTCGAGCGAGGCGGCCAGTGCCGTGCGGTAGTGGTTCGAAATCCAGGTGAACCCGGCCTCGACGATGTTGTACAGGCGGCCGTGCTTGGGCTCGTGGCGCAACAGCTTGCTGCACATCATGGGCGACAACGTGAGCGCGATGAAACCCGACACCACCACCGCACCGGCGAGCGCCAGCGCGAACTCGATGAAAAGCCGGTCGGTGCGCGTCTGCCCGAAGGCCAGCGGCGCGTACACCGCGGCCAGGGTGATGGTCATGGCGACGATGGCAAAGCCGATTTCCTTCGAGCCCTGCAGCGCGGCCTCGAACGGCTTCATGCCGTTCTCGATGTGGCGGTAAATGTTCTCCAGCACCACGATCGCATCATCCACCACCAGGCCGATGGCCAGCACCATGGCCAGCAAGGTCAGCACGTTGATGGTGAAGCCGGCCGCGTAGAGCAGGGTGAAGGTGCCGATCAGCGAGATCGGGATCGTCACCAGTGGAATCATGGTCGCGCGCAGGTTGCGCAGGAACAGGAAGATCACCAGGCCGACCAGCACGATGGCCTCGACGATGGTCTTGAACACTTTCTTGGTCGATTCCTCGATGAACACCGAAGAGTCGTAGGACACGGTGAGCTTCATGCCCTCCGGCAGCGACTGGTTGGCTAGCGCGACCTCCTTGCGCACCGCGAGTGCGAGGTCCAGCGTATTGGCGGTCGATTGGCGGATGATGCCGAGGGACACCGCCGGATTGCCGAGGTAACGCGAGATCATGCGCTCGGAGACCGGCGCCAGCTCGGTCCGGCCGATATCGCGGATGCGCACCGCGTAGCCGCCGGCGTCCTTGATGATGATGGCGCCGAATTCCTCCGCCGTGCCGAGGTCGGTCTGCGCCAGGACGTTGAACTCGCGGCGCGAACTCTCGATGCGGCCGGCCGGGATTTCCGTGTTCTGGCGGCGGATGGCGTCCTCGACATCGGCCACCGTGAGCTTGTAGGCGGCCAGCTTGGCGCGATCGATCCAGACGCGCATCGAGGTCTTGCGCTCGCCGAAGATGCGCACGTCGGCCGCGCCGGGCAGCGTGCCGAGGCGCGGCCGCAGGTACAGGTTGGCGTAATCGGAGACCTCCAGCCGCGAATGGCGATCGGAGGAAAACGCGATCCACATGATCGGGAACGCGTCGGCCTCGGTCTTGGCGATCACCGGTTCATCGATGTTGGTCGGGAGGCGCCCGCGTACGCGCGCCACCTTGTCGCGCACGTCGGCCGCGGCCGAGTCGGGGTCGCGGTTGAGGCGGAACCGGATGGTGATGTCGGACTGCTCGGCGCGCGACGAGGAGGTCATGACATCGACGCCCTCCATGCCCGAGAGCGAATCCTCCAGCGGCTTGGTCACCTGGCTTTCCATCACGTCGGCGGACGCGCCGCGATATGTGGTGGTGACATTGACGATCGGTTCGTCGATCTTGGGCAGCTCGCGCACCGGCAGGCGCACATACGAGATCACGCCGACCAGCATGATGGCCAGCGACAGCACCGTCGCGAAGACGGGGCGTCGGATGCAAAAGTCGGATAGTTGCATGGCGCGGGCCGGTCAGGAGCGTGCGGCCGGCGCCGTGGGTGTGGCGCGTGCCGGCGGGGTCTCGATGGCGGTGGCGGCCGGGGCGCCGGGTTCCGTCGAAACCTTGACCTGCGCGCCATCGCGGATCTTGATCTGCCCGGCCGTGACGATGACCTCGCCGGCGGTCAGGCCGCCGACGATCTCGACCAGGCCCTGTTGCCGCTGGCCGATCTCCACCTTGGTGCGCACTGCGCGGCCATCGACAACCTTGAAGACGTAGAACTCGTCGCCCGAGGGCACCAGCGACTGTTCGGGGAGCGCGAGCGTCTCGCGCTTGTCGTCGGTCAGCAGCCGCACGCGCGCGAACATGCCGGGCCGCAGGCGCTTGTCGGTGTTCTTCACCACCGCGCGCACGACGATGGCGCGGCCCCCGGCATCGACCAGCGGGTTGATCGCGAACACGCGGCCCGTGAACGTGGCGCCCGGCAATGCGTCGAGCGTGACCTGCAGGCCCTGGTCGACATTCACCTTCTTGAGGTAAACCTCCGGCACCCGGAAATCGACTTTCAGCGTATCGATGCCTTCGAGGTTGGCGATGTCCTGTCCGTCCTTGATGTAGTCCCCGATGCTGACCAGGCGCAGGCCCACCAGGCCGGAAAACGGTGCGCGGATTTCCAGCTTGGTCAAGCGCGCCGCGGACAGGTCATATGCGGCCTGGGCGACCTTGAAATTGCTTTCCGCCTCGTCGCGCGCCTGCGCGGAAATGAAGTTCTTGGAAAACAGGTCGCGGGCGCGATCCAGCCGGGTCTTGGCCAGCGAAAGATTGGCCTCGGCCTGCTGCACCTCGGCGCGCTGCACCGAGGCATCGAGGCGCACCAGCACGGCGCCTTGTTCCACGGCCTGACCCTCGCGGAACAGGATCTCGCTGATCCGGCCGGACACCTCGGGGCGGATCGACACCGATTCATCGGACTTGAGCGACCCGATTGCCGTGATCGTGCTGGGGAGCACGGTCGGCGTGGCGCGCGTTACTTCCACCGGGGTGCCGGCAGCGCCGGGTCCGCCCTTGGCCGCTGCCGGGCCGGCGCCTGCCTTCGACGCCCCTGCGGCCGGAGCCGGCGTACCCGAACGCCCCATCCAGTACCCGGCGCCCAATGCGCTGGCCAAGGCGACGGTGACGAGGGAAACGGCGACGGCTTTGTTCATGGCGGGAGGCGCGAACCCCAACGGGCGGCAATGACTCAAAAGTCAATTATCCGCCGATTCCGCGCCGCATTGGCGGCGGGGAAGTATCAAGCGGCCGACCGGAGAATCCCAAGCCTGCGGTCAGGCCGGGATGTCGGGCGTCAGCTGGCTTTCGAGGAACGAAACCTGATCCTTCAACAGCAATTTTCGCTTCTTGAGACGTTTGAGCTGCAGCTCGTCGTGGATGGGGTGGGCGGTGAGCGTTTCGATCGCAATGTCGAGGTCGCGGTGCTCGGTGCGAAGCTCGATGATGCGCCGCTCTATGACTTCGGCTGTCTCCGTTTGCATGGCAGGGCTCCTCCAGGCTGGCCCGCGCGCCTTCGCGGGCGAAATCCACTATACGCCCGCAGATTCTTTTTTGCACCCCTCCCCGAATCCGGGGAGTTTTGTGGCATTGTTCATTGCTTTTTTTTGACTGCCGGTGTCAAATCCGGCGATTCCCGTCAGGCTGTCCATGGCGGGCGGCGGGGACCCGGGGAGGGGCCCCGGCGGTCAGCCGGAGGCGTCAACCACGCGGCCGGCCAGAACGGCGAATCCACCCAGAATGGATACGGTACATGCAGGTTCGGCGCAACGATTTTGACGTGACCAATCGTATCCAGACGACGGACCCGGCGGCCGTCCAGCGGGAAATTGCGCGCCTGTTTCGACTGCTCTATCCGGGTGCGGCGCACCTGCCGATCGACCGCGCCTTTGCCGACGTGATCCGCATGTACGCCGGCGAAGACCCGGATTACCATGCCTGCGACACCTCGTACCACAACATCCAGCACGTCATGGATGTCACCCTGGCCATGGCGCGCCTCATGGACGGCTACGAACGTTCGCGGCGCGATACGCCGCCGCTGGGCGTGCGCCTGTTCCAGCTCGGCGTGGTCGCGGCCCTGTTCCACGACATCGGTTATTTGCGCGAAACGGACGACGTCGATGCCACCAACGGCGCCGAGTACACGCTCACCCACGTTTCGCGCGGCGCGAAGTTCCTGGCGAATTACCTGACGCGCGTCGGATTGGCCGAGCATGCCGAGGCCGGAGCGGAACTGATCCATTTCACCGGTTTCGAGAAGCGCGTGGCCGACATCCTCATCCAGGATCCCGTGCTGCGCATGCTGGGAAGCCTCCTGGGTTCGGCGGACATCATTGCGCAGATGTCGGATCGTTGCTACCTTGAAAAGTGCCGCGACCGGTTGTACCCCGAATTCGTGGCCGGCGGCGTGGCCGAGCGCAGCACCGTGGCCGGGCGCGAGGTGGTGTTCGAATCCGGCGACGACCTGGTCCGCAAGACGCCGGCGTTTTTCGATTCGGCCGTCAATCGTCTCGAATACGATTTGGGTGGCGCCTACAACTACGCCGCGACGCACTTCGGCGGATTCAACCTGTACATGCACGCGGCGACCAAGAACGTGCAGTTTGCCAAGCAGATCAGCGTGTCGCCCACCTATTCGCTGCGCCGCACCCTGCCGGCGGAAGCCCCCGCCGCCGAATAGCAACGCGGCCACACCGGCCTTTCGAGCCCTGCACGGGGCTGCTGTTGCGCCGCAGCAATCGCGCTCAGGAAATCCTCCGCTATGATGCGCTCGGCGCGGCAACGTGACCGCGTGGCGACGGCCGGAGGCATGATTGAAATCGACGGACACCCAGCATCCCGATTACTTCCACAAGGTGGTCGATTGCCAGTGGGCGTGCCCGGCCCACACCCCCGTACCCGAATACATCCGCCTGATCGCGCAAGGCCGCCACAGCGACGCCTACATGATCAACTGGAAGTCGAACGTCTTCCCCGGCGTGCTCGGCCGCACCTGCGACCGCCCCTGTGAGCCGGCGTGCCGGCGCGGCCGTGTGGAGGAAAAGAACACCGCCAAGCCGGAACCGGTGGCGATCTGCCGCCTGAAACGCGTGGCGGCCGACCACAAGGACCAGGCGGAAGTGAAGTCGCGCATGCCGCAGGGGCCGTTCAAGAAAAACGGCAAGCGCGTGGCGTGCATCGGCGCGGGTCCCGCCTCGCTGACCGTGGCGCGCGACCTGGCGCCGCTGGGCTACGAGGTCACCGTATTCGATGGCGAAACCAAGTCCGGCGGCTTCATCCGCAGCCAAATCCCCAAGTTCCGGCTGCCCGAGTCGGTCATCGACGAGGAGACCGGCTACATCCTCGACTTGGGCGTGAATTTCAAGGGCGGCCAGCGCATCGACAGCATGAAGGACCTGCTCGCACAGGGATTCGATGCGGTGTTCGTCGGCTGCGGCGCGCCGCGCGGACGCGACCTGGACATTCCGGGCCGCCAGGAAGCCAAGGCCAACATCCACATCGGCATCGACTGGCTATCCAGCGTGTCCTTCGGCCATATCGACAAGATCGGCAAGCGCGTCATCGTGCTGGGCGGCGGCAACACCGCGATGGACTGCTGCCGATCCTCGCGCCGCCTCGGCGGCGAGGATGTCAAAGTCATCGTGCGCTCCGGCTTCGACGAGATGAAGGCCTCGCCGTGGGAAAAGGAGGATGCGATGCACGAGGGCATCCCGATCCTCAATTACCTGGTGCCCAAGGCGTTCGTGCATGAGAACGGCAAGCTCACCGGCATGACCTTCGAGAAGGTTGCCGCGGCCAAGGACGACAAGGGCCGCCGCGTGTTGAAGCCAACCGGCGAACCCGAGCAGTTTTTTGCCTGCGACGACGTGCTCATCGCCGTCGGCCAGGAAAACGCCTTTCCGTGGATCGAGCGCGACCTGGGCCTCAAGTTCGACGACTGGGGCCTGCCGGTGCTCGACAAGGCGACCTTCCAGTCCAGCCTGCCGCACGTGTTTTTCGGCGGCGATGCCGCGTTCGGCCCGAAGAACATCATCTGGGCGGTCGCGCATGGCCACGATGCGGCGATCTCGATCGACAAGCATTGCCGCGGCGAGAACCCCGCCGAGCGTCCGCCGCCGGACATGCTGCTCATCAGCCAGAAGATGGGCATCCACGAGTGGAGCTACGACAACGACATCTCGCGCGACCTGCGGTTCAAGGTGCCATTGAAGGAAACCACCATCGCATTGAAGAGCATCAAGGTCGAGGTCGAGCTGGGGTTCGACGAGAAACTCGCCTTCTCCGAGGCGCAACGCTGCCTCAATTGCGACGTGCAGACCGTGTTCGCGCCCAAGCTGTGCATCGAGTGCGATGCCTGCGTGGACATCTGCCCGATGGACTGCATCACCTTCACCGACGACGGCGAGGAACAGGACGTGCGCCGCCGCCTCAATGCGCCGGCCGCCAACTTTACGCAGGACCTGATGATCGGGGCCGGCCTCAAGACCGGCCGCATCATGGCCAAGGACGAGGACGTGTGCCTGCATTGCGGCCTGTGCGCCGAGCGCTGCCCGACCGGCGCCTGGGACATGCAGAAATCCTTCATCCAGATGACCCATGCCGGGTGCGGCAAGCATCGCCCGCCCACCACCCCCTTGAAACTCGCGGAGGCCGCGGAGTGACCCAACCCATCCAGGCGACGAACGACTTCGTCATCAAGTTCGCCAACGTCAACGGCTCGGGATCGGCCTCGGCCAACGAGCTGTTCGCCAAGGCGGTGATCCGCATGGGCGTGCCCGTGGCGCCGCGCAACATCTTCCCGTCCAACATCCAGGGCCTGCCCACCTGGTACGAGGCGCGCATTTGCGAGAAGGGCTACTCCGGACGGCGCGGCGGCGTGGACATGATGGTGGCCATGAACCCGCAGACCTGGGATGCCGATGTGGCGGAAATCGAGCCGGGCGGGTACCTGCTGTACGACAGCACGCGGCCGATTCCGCCGTCGAAGTTTCGCGCCGACATCCAGGTCATCGGCGTGCCGCTGACCGAGATCAGCAACACCGCCTACACCGACCCGCGGCAGCGCCAGCTGTTCAAGAACATCATCTACGTGGGCGTGCTCTCGGTGCTGCTCGACATGGATGCCTCGGTGTTCGAGAAGCTGTTCGCCGAGCAATACAAGGGCAAGGAACGGTTGCTGGACTCCAACGTGCAGGCGTTGAACCTGGGGCGTGATTACGCAAAGCGGCACCTCAAACATCCGCTCGGCATCCGTGTGCAGCGCGCGGACAACGTGGGCGACCAGATCCTGGTCGACGGCAACAGCGCCATCGCGTTGGGCTGCGTGTACGGCGGTGCGACGGTCGCGGCCTGGTACCCGATCACGCCCTCGTCCTCGGTCGCCGAGGCGTTCCAGAAATACTGCGAGAAGCTGCGCGTCGATCCGGCCACCGGCCGCAACAAATTCGCCATCGTGCAGGCCGAGGACGAGCTGGCCTCGATCGGCATGGTGATCGGTGCAGGATGGAATGGCGCGCGCGCCTTCACCGCCACCTCCGGCCCGGGCATCTCGCTGATGCAGGAGTTCATCGGGCTGGCGCATTTCGCCGAGATTCCCTGCACCATCATCGACGTGCAGCGCGGCGGACCGTCGACCGGCATGCCCACGCGCACCCAGCAGTCCGACGTGCTGCTGTGCGCCTATGCCTCGCACGGCGACACCAAGCACATCCTCCTGTTTCCGCAGGACCCCCACGAGTGCTTCGAGTTCGGCGCCACCGCGCTGGACCTGGCCGACCGCCTGCAGACGCCGATCTTCGTGATGACCGACCTGGACATCGGCATGAACCAGCGCCTGTGCAAGCCCTTCGAATGGGATGAGGCGCGCGCCTACGACCGCGGCAAGGTGATGAGTGCGGAGGACCTCGAGGCGGGCAAGGATTTCGGCCGTTACAAGGATGTCGATGGCGATGGCGTTCCGTGGCGCACGCTGCCCGGCACGCACCCGACCAAGGGCGCGTTCTTCACCCGCGGCACCACGCGCGACGCCTACGCGCGCTATTCCGAGCGCGGGCCGGACTATGTGTACAACATGGAGCGCCTGCTCAAGAAGTTCGCGACTGCGGCGAAGATCGTCCCGCAGCCGGTGGTGAAAAAGGCGGCCAAGGACACGCGCTACGGCGTGATCTATTACGGCTCCACGACGCCGGCGATGCAGGAGGCGCTCGACGTGCTGGAGGCCGATGGCGGGCACTTCGATTCAATGCGGCTGCGCGCGTTTCCGTTTCCCGAATCCGTGCACCGTTTCATCCTGGAGCACGACTTGGTGTTCCTGGTCGAACAGAACCGCGATGCGCAGTTGCGCTCGCTCATCATCAACGAACTGGAGATCGACCCCGCGCGCGTGATGCCGGTGCTGCACTACGACGGCACGCCGATCACCGCGCGCTTCATCGTGCGCGCCATCGCCAAGGCGGTGCGCGAACGCGAAAAGCCGGCCACCGCCAAGGAGGCCGCATGACCTACATCGTCAAGCCGCAACTCCATCACCCGACGCTGACCAAGAACAAGGTCGGCTACACGCGCCGCGACTACGAGGGTCGCATCTCCACCCTGTGCGCCGGCTGCGGGCACGATTCGATCTCGGCGGCCATCATCCAGGCCTGCTGGGAACTGGACATCGAGCCGCACCGCGTGGCCAAGCTCTCCGGCATCGGCTGCAGCTCCAAGACGCCGGATTACTTCCTCGGCGCCTCGCACGGCTTCAACACCGTGCACGGCCGCATGCCCTCGGTGATGACCGGTGCCAACCTCGCCAACCGTGAACTGCTGTACCTGGGCGTGTCCGGTGACGGCGACTCGGCGTCCATCGGCCTGGGCCAGTTTGCCAACGCCATGCGGCGCGGCGTGAACATGGCCTACATCGTCGAGAACAACGGCGTCTATGGCCTGACCAAGGGCCAGTTCTCGGCCACCGCGGATCGAGGCTCGAAGAGCAAGAAGGGCGCCATCAACAGCGACAGCGCGGTGGACCTGGTCGGCATCGCGCTGCAACTGGGCGCCACCTACGTGGCAAGGAGCTTCTCCGGCGACAAGGCGCAGCTGGTGCCCTTGATCAAGGGCGCGCTGGCGCACGGCGGCGCGGCGTTCATCGACGTGCTGAGCCCGTGCGTGACGTTCAACAACCACGCCGGCAGCACCAAGAGCTTCGACTACGTGCGCCAGCACAACGAGGCGGTGAGCCGCATCGATTTCATCACCACCAAATCCGAGATCACCGCCGAGTACGCGGCGGGCGAGGTGATCGAGGTCCAGCAGCACGATGGATCCATGCTGCGCTTGAGGAAGCTCAAGGACGATTACGATCCGACCGATAGACTGGCCGCCATGAACTACATGCAATCGCACGCGGCGCGTGGCGAAGTGGTGACGGGGCTGCTGTATGTGGACCCGCTGGCCACCGACCTGCACCTGTCGATGAACACGATGGAGGTGCCGCTGGCCAGCCTGGGGCCGCAGGAGCTGTGCCCCGGCAAGGCGGCGCTGGACAAGATCAACGCCTCGTTCAGGTAACCATCACCCGCCGCGCGGCGCGGGCCGCGGCCGCGGCGGTTTCGATCCCGGAGGGCTTCATGGCCGAACGCACGGTGTTCCAGTCGATGCCCAAGCGCCACATCGTGAGCGTGTACCCGCACGCGAGCGTGTGGGAGGCGGCCTGCCTGATGACCGGCGAGAACGTCGGCAGCGTGCTGGTGGTGGAAACCACCGGGAGCTTGCGCGGCATCGTCACCGAGCGCGACCTGATGACGCGCGTGCTGGCCAAGGCCAGCGACCCGAAGGCGACCAAGGTTTCCGACGTGATGACCCGCAATCCCATCTGCGTGCCGCCCGAGACCCCGGTGGCTGACGCGGTGGTGACCATGATCGAGCGCGGATTCCGCCACCTGCCGGTGGTCGGCCCGGGGGGCAAGCTGCTCGGCGTGTTCTCGGTGCGCGACGCGCTGCCGCGCGAAATCGGCAATGCGTTGTCGATCGCCGAATTCAACGAGCGGCTGAACGACGTCAGCCTGTAGGCGCGCCGGGCAGGATCAGCGGCAATCGATCGGCAGCGCCTCGCCGTCGATGTTGGTCTCGTCACTCCCCATTGCAGTCATTTTCTCCGGTACCGCCTTTTTGGCGCAGACCCAGGCGATCGGGACACTCGGTTCGTCCTGCACCACCGCCGGGCGCACGGTCAGTTTCTTGCCCTTCAGGCGCGCCGTGACACTGTTGCCGAAGGTCATGGTGACCGCGCCATCCTTGACGGTGACGGCCGAGACATAGTTGCCGACGATCTTGTCGGCCGCCGGCACGCGTGCGGCGGCGTTGTCGGCCGGCATCTCGCGGTTGGCGTAATACGCGTTCGCCACGCCGCGCTTGACCAGGTCCATCAGGGGGATGCTCTCCTTGATCTGGTTGCGCGCCGTTTGCCCGTAGATGCTGGGCAGCGCCATCAAGGCCAGCACCGCAACGATCGAGATCACCATCACCAACTCGATGAGGGTGAACCCGGTGTGCGTGCGAACGCGGCATTGGCAGGTCAAAGTCAAGCACCCGCGCGGCGTTTGGCCGCTTTTCGGCCTGAAGTGCGCGCCAGTGCTTGGGTTTGGCATTGAAAATCCTTACAAATGCGGTGGCGCCCTCGACACGAATCGAACGTGCGACCTACCCCTTAGGAGGGGGTAGCTCTATCCACTGAGCTACGAGGGCGGTGGAGCAATCGTGCGAAATTTTACGCGCATTGCCCCCCCGTGACATGCCGAGGCACCCCGTAAACTGACGCCATGACCCAGCACAGTCCGTCCAGCCTGCCACGCGCGCACGAAGCCACGCGCCTGCCCGCGAGCATCTATTTCGTCGGCGCGGTGAGTTTGTTCAACGACATCGCCACCGATCTGGTGACGCCGCTGATTCCGTTTCTGCTCGCTTCCCTCGGTGCGGGCGGACTGGCGCTCGGCCTCGTGGAGGGCGTGTCGAATGCCGTGTCCTCCCTGCTGCGGCTGTGGGCTGGACGATTCTCGGATGCCTCCGGTGGCCAGCGCAAGCCGCTGGTGCTGGGCGGGTACGTGGTCTCCAACCTCGCCAGGCCGCTGCTGGCGATCGCCACCAGTGCGTGGCAGGTGGCGTGGATTCGCGCGTTCGACCGCGTCGGCAAGGGCATCCGGTCCGCACCGCGCGATGCGCTGATCGTCGATCTGGCGCCCCCGGCCTTGCGTGCGCGCGCCTTTGGCGTGCAGACCGCGATGGACAACTTCGGTGCCGTGCTCGGTGCCCTGCTGGGCGTGTTGCTGGTCGGCGTGTGGATGTGGGATCTGAAAACCGTGATCCTCGTTTCCGCCATCCCGGGACTGCTGTCGGTGCTGATGCTGGCCTTCCTGGTGCCGGAGCCGCCGAAGCACCACGGCCTGCAAACCGCGGCGCCGCGCCTGCAATGGACCGGCGTGTCCCGCCGCATGCGCGGGTTCCTGATCGTGACCATGCTGTTCACGTTCGCGCGCGTCGCCGAATTGTTCGTGGTGCTGCGCGCGCATGAACTCGGCGGCTCGATCGCGCACGGCCTGCTGTTGTGGGCCGCGTTCAACGTCATGCGCGTCGGCGTCAGCTATGCGGCGGGCATCCTGGCCGACCGCCACGGCAAGCTGGCGCTGGTGGTGCCGGGCTGGGCGGTGTTCGCCGTGGCCCTGTTCCTGTTCAGCCTGGTGCAGGACCTGCCGTCGCTGTGGGCCGGCGCGCTGTTCCTCGGCGCGGCCATGGCGGTGTCCGAGGGCGTGGAGCGCTCGATCATCGGCGACCATGCCCATGCCGGCGAGCGCGGCACGCTGTTCGGCTGGTACCACATGCTGGTGGGAGTTGCGTCGATTCCAGCAGGACTGGCATTGGGCTGGCTGTGGCAGGTGCAGGGCGCCGCCATCGCGTGCATCTACTCGGGTTGCATTGCGCTGGCGGCGGCGATGATCCTGCATTGGCGCGTGGCCCCGGCGCTGCGCGTGCGCGGCCCGGCCTGAGCGCGCTTTTCCGCCGGGCGGCATGCGCCGCCGGCGCATGAGGCCGCTGCGCCGTGTAAAGAACCGCCGCGCACGGCGACCGATTCGCCATCCCACCCCTGGAGACAGCACCATGCAACCCTTGAATCGCCATGCCGCGCGCCTGTGCGCAGCGGCCTTCCTCACCACGTCCCTGGCCGCCGCGGCCCAATCGGGCGATGCGCCGGCCAAGGTCATCATCCTGCCCGAGCGTGCGGAGGCCATCTACAACCAGTACCACTACGCGCCGGCCGTGCGCGTGGGCAACCGGGTCATCGTCTCGGGCATCCCCGCGGCCGGACCCGGGACCTACCGCGACCAGGTCAAGCGCATGTTCGGCATCGCGCTGTCGATCCTGCGCATGTCCGGCGCAAGCATGGCGGACGTGATCGAGATCCAGACGTTCCATGTGAACGCGCGCAACAGCGACGATTTCCAGAAGGAACTCGCCGATTTCCTGGAGGTGCACAAGGAGTACTTGCCGGTCCACTACCCGGCGTGGACCGCCATCGGCAACGCCGTCCTGCTGGCACCCGGCGCCGTGGTGGAAATGCGCTTGGAGGCGGTGATCGGCTCAGGGCAGGCCGCACGCGTGGAAAAGATTCCGGCTGCAGCGCCGGTCACACCGGCCACCAAGTAGCATCCCGCGGGATGCATGGCACGGCGCGCGGAGGCGCCTGATTTCTCAACCGCACTGCCCGGTGTAGAAGCGCCGCGCGCACACCGCTTCGTAGCGGTCGTTGCCGCCGATTTCGACCTGCGCCCCCTGCGTGACGCGTTGTCCCTGCTCGTCGAGCCGCACGTTCATGGTGGCCTTCCTGCCGCAGCGGCAGATGGTCTTCATCTCCTCGAGGTCGTCGGCCAGCGTGAGCAGCGCCTTGGAGCCCGGGAACGGCTGGCCAAGGAAGTCGCTCCGGAGGCCATAGCAGATCACCGGTGTCTTCGAGGTATGCGCGATGCGGTGCAGTTGCACCACCTGCACCTCGGACATGAACTGTGCCTCGTCGATCAGGATGCACGAGGGCAGGGGACGCGTCTTGTAGAGCGCCTCGAAGTCGGTGGCCGCGTTGAACATCTCGGATTCGCGCTCCACGCCCAGGCGCGAGACGATCTTGCCCACGCCATAGCGGTCGTCGATGGCGGCGGTGAACAGGTTCACCGTCTGGCCGCGTTCCTCGTAGTTGTACGCCACCTGCTGCAGCGCGGTGGACTTGCCCGCGTTCATCGCGGCAAAGCGGAAATACAGTTTGGCCAAGGAATCCTCCTCATCGACAGGCCGCGAAGTATAGCGGCGCGGCGGGCACCCGGGCGTGCTCAGCGCGTCAGCCGGTAGATCATGAGCGCGGCGCGGATGGCGTTCTTCTCGATCGAATCGGTGTAGAGGAATTCGTTGGGCGTGTGCGCGCCGCCCCCCGAGGACCCCAACCCGTCCAGGCAATCGACGAACGGCGCGACAAACTGCACGTCACCCGCGCCGCGCGAGCCGGGGTCGGCCACCGAGACGGCGCCGAAGCCGGCGGCGCGGCTGGCGTCCGAGTACAGCGCTGCCAGCCGCGCATTGCCCGGCGTGGGGGCCATCGGCGGGTAGGTTTCGGAAAAACTGATCGTCGCGCTGGTGGCGTGCAGGTTCTCGCCCGCGATGCGGCGCATGCCGGCGCGCGCGCGTTCGCCCTGTTCGGCGGTGAGGTATCTGAGGTCGCCGCGCGCCATCGCCAGCGGCGGGATGATGTTGGTCTTGCCATAGGCGCTGCCTTTCGATTGCGAGGCATCGTAGGTCACCTCGGTGCCGGCCAGCATGACGCCCGCGCCGAAGGTCAGGTTCGGCTCGCGCAACTGCTCGCGGAACGCATTCACGATGCGCGCCAGTTCGTAGGCCGCACCGTAGCCCGACACCGGCCCGAACATGCCGCTCGAATGGCCCTGGCGTCCCTTGACCTCCAGCGCCCAGCTGCCCGAGGCGCGCCGCGCGATCGCCACGAATTCGGCGCCGGTCACGTCGCGCGACATGCCTTCGAAGGACAACGCAATGTCGCTCGCCTTGGCCAGCGCGATCATGTCCTCGCGCGCCTTCTCGACCGGCTGGCCGACGCGTTCCTCGTCGCCGGTCAGCATCAGCGCGATCGTGGTCCCGTCCAAGAGGCCCGTCGTGTGCAGCGCGCGCAGCGCTTCCACCATCACCACCACGCCGCCCTTCATGTCCGACACGCCCTGGCCCCAGACGCGCTTGCCGTCCGGGTCGGCACGCCACGGCGTGACCGGGCTGTCCTTTTCGAACACGGTGTCGAGGTGACCGAGCAGCAGCAGGCGCTTGCCCTTGGCGTCCTTCCCCGGTGCGCGCGTGGCCGCCAGGTGCCCGCCGCGTTCCATCGCGGCCGGCATGTCGATCCAGCGCGTGGTGAAACCGATCGCATCGAGCTCGGCGCGGAACAGGGACCCGGTCTCGCGCACGCCGGCCGGATTGAGCGTGCCGCTGTTGATGCCCACCGCGCGCTCGAGCAGCTTGAGTGCCGCAGCGCTGTTGGACTTGACGGCAGCCACGATGCGCTGTTCCTCGGCCGAGAGTGTGTCCTGCGCAAGCGACGCGACGGGAAGGACGAGCGCGAACGCGCACAGCAGGCGGCCCGCGGCGCGCGGGAAATGCGGAGACGGCATCGGAAACTCCCGGGGCTGGAATGATGATGCAGAATAGCGCGACCGCGGCGGCTGCGCACAACCGCGCCC
>JAEUMZ010000174.1 GCA_016790765.1 Betaproteobacteria bacterium | reverse complement strand
ATGAAGCGCGAGGGCGCGGAACTGGCCTTCACCTACGCCGGCGACAACATCCGCGAACGCGTGGAACGCCTCGCGCCCGACTTCGACGGCAAGATCGTGTTGCCTTGCGACGTGACCAAGGATGCCGAGATTGCCGGCTGCTTCGAGTCGTTGGGCAAGGCCTGGGGCGGTCTGGACGGCTTCGTGCACGCGATCGCCTATGCGCCCAAGGAGGCCATCCACGGCGATTTCCTGGACGGCCTGTCTCGCGAGAGCTTCCTGATGGCGCACGACATTTCCTCCTACAGCTATGCGGCAATGGCCAAGGCGGCACTGCCCCTGATGGAGGGCCGCAACGCGGCCGTGCTCACGCTGTCGTACCTGGGGGCCGAGCGCGCGGTGCCCAACTACAACACCATGGGCACGGCCAAGGCCAGCCTCGAGGCCGTGACTCGCTACCTTGCCGTCAGCCTGGGGCGGCGCGGCATCCGCGCCAATGCCATCTCCGCCGGGCCGATCAAGACGCTGGCGGCTGCGGGCATCGGCGGTTTCGGCAAGATGCTCAAGTTCTTCGAGGAACAGGCCCCCCTGCGTCGCAACGTGACGCAGGAGGAAGTCGGCAACGTTGCCGCCTTCTTGATGAGCGACCTGGCCAGCGCGGTGACCGGGGAAATCACCTATGTCGACTGCGGCTTCAACATCATCGCGAGCGGGATGCCGGCGGGGTGAGTTGGGCCGGGGCTAGGGGCTGGGGATCTGGGTCACCTGAACTGTTTCCACGCACTTGATCAGCACGCAAAAGTCCATATCCGGCGCGCATTTCACGGCATTTTTGCCTGAAACGCCTCGCCAGTGCTTGAGTTTGATTTGGAGAATCGATGAAATCGTTTGAAGGCAAGGTGGCCGTCATCACCGGCGGCGCGGGCGGGTTGGGCCGCGCGTTTGCGGATCGCGCACAGGCGCTGGGCATGTCGTTGGTGCTGTCGGACATCGATGCTGGCGCACTTGAGAAAACACGCAGCGCGCTGGCCGCGTCAGGCGCGCGCGTGGCGGTGCTGGCGGGCGACATTTCAAAGGCGGAGCACGCCACGGCATTGGCCGGCCTTGCGCAGCGCGAATTCGGCGGCGTGCATTGCCTGTTCAACAACGCCGGCGTCGGCTGCGGCGGTTTCGTGTGGGAGAACACGCTCGAGGATTGGGACTGGGTGATGGGCGTGAACGTGATGGGCGTGGTGCATGGCCTGCGCGCGTTCACGCCGCTGATGCTCGAAGCCGCGAAGCGCGACCCCGGCTACGAGGGACACATCGTCAACGTGGCTTCAGTGGCCGGCCTGCTGACCCCGCCGCTCCTGGGCATCTACAACGTGTCCAAGCATGCGGTGGTGGCGCTCACCGAGACGCTGCACCACGATTTGGCGCTGGTGTCCCCGCAAGTCAAGGCATCGGTGCTGTGCCCCGGATTCACGCCCAGCGGCATTGCCAACTCGCACCGCAACCGGCCCGCCAGCGCGCAGTCCGATGCCGCGCCCACGGCCTCGATGTTGAAGGCGCAGGCCATGGTGGCCAAGGCGGTGGAATCGGGCAAGCTCACGGCGCAGGATGTGGCCAACGCCACGTTCGACGCCATCCGCGACGAGCGCTTCTGGATCTTCACCCACCCGGCGTTCAAGCCGCTGCTCGATGCGCGGCTCGACGACATGCGCGCGCTCTCAAACCCGCGCGGCGGTGCGGGGATGCGGGAAACGTAAGCGGTGACACGTGAAACGTGACGGGTAGCGGGTGACAGGCGACGGGCAGACCCGCTTTTGTCACCCACACGCCTCACCGGTCACCCGTCACCGCCTTACTGGTCCTTCTTCGCCGTGGCGTCCTTGGCCACGACCACTTTCGTTTCCGTGCGCGCCTGCGAGACCAGGGACTGCACCTCGGCTTGCGACATCGATTGCGCCAGGCGGTTCTTGAGCGTGGCGAGCTTGGCCTCGTCGGCCGCTGACGGTTCGACGACCTTGGTCACCTGCACCAGGCTGTAGCCGCCCGAAGGATTCTCCACGCCCACCACAATGGGCAACTTGGCGGTATCCGCCTTCAGCGCCGCATCGAGGATGTAGGACGCCAGGCCTCCCGGATTGGCACGGCTCACGGCCAGCACCGCGGGCCACTTCACGTCGCCCTTGCCCTCCTTCGCCAATGCCAGCTTGGCTTCGCCGTCTTTCTTGGCGAGCTTGCCCGCTTCCTCGCGGGTGAGCTTGGCGACGATGGATTTCTCGACCTCCTCGAACGGGCGCACCACCGCCGGCTTCGATTCCAGCAGGCGCGCCACCACCAGGGTGTTCTGCCCCACATCGACGGCCTCGGTATTGCGCTTGTTCTTCATCACCTCGTCGCTGAACAGCGCCGACGATAACTTGGGATTGTTGAATGGCGGGATGCCGCCCATCTTGCTCATCCAGGGCGATTGCTTGATCGTGAGACCCGCCGCCTCGGCCGCGCCTTTCAGGCTGCCCGACTGTTCATAGGCTGCATTGGCGAACTTTTCCGAGATCTCGGCGAACTTGCGCGAGGCCTTGGTCTTCTTGAGCTCGCCCTCGATCTCGGGCGTTGCCTCGGCCAGCGACTTGCCCTTTTCCGGGCGGATGTCCTTGACCACGATGATGTGGTAACCGAAATCCGACAGCACCGGCCCGACCAGTTCGTCCTTCTTGGCGCCAAAGGCCGCATCCTCGAACGGCTTGACCATCTGCCCGCGCCCGAAGAAACCCAGGTCGCCGCCACTGACGGCCGAACCGGTGTCCTGGGAGTGCTTTTTTGCCAGTTCCGCGAACGACTTCGGGTCCGTCTTCAGCTGCGCGAACAGCTCGTCGGCCTTGGCCTTGGCGGCCTTTTTCACTTCATCCTTCGCATCCTTGGCGGCGTTGATCAGGATGTGGCTCGCGCGGCGCTCTTCCTTCTGGATGAAGCGGGCGCTGTTGGCCTCGTAGAACGCCTTCACCTCCTCGGCCGGTATCGCGATGGTCGGCGCCAAAGCGTCGGCCGACAGCTCCACGTATTCGGCGCGCACCTGTTCGGGAATGGTGTAGTTGGCCTTGTTCTTCTCGTACTCGGCCTTGGCCTGCTCGGTGGAAATCTTCACGCCTGCGCTGAACTGCTCCGGGGTGATGTTGATCACGGCCACCTCGCGCGCCTGCTCCGACGCCGCGCGATAGGCCTCGACGCTGGTCTTGGCCACGAAGTGCGTGTTGAGCAAACTGCCGGCGAACTGGTTGCGTTCCAGGTCCTTGCGCACCAGGCTTTCGAACGCCACCGAGGACATGCCCTGCGACTTCAGGTACGTCTGGTATTGCTCGGGCGAAAACTGCCCATCGCGCTGGAACGGCGCCTCGCTGGCGATCTTGTCGCGCAGCGCCGCGTCGCTCACCGTCGCACCCGAAGACAGTGCGACTTGGGCGAACAATTTCTGGTCGATCAGCGAATCGAGCATCGACTTGCGCATTTCCGGCGTGTCGAGCAGGCTCGAATCCACCTGGCCGCCAAACTGGCGCTTCATCTGTTCGATCTGGCCGCGCACGGCCTCATTGAACTCGTTCTGGGAAATCTCCACCTTGCCCACCTTGGCCACGGATTCAAGCTTGGGGTCGGTACGGATATAGGACTCGATGCCCCACAAGGCAAACGGGACGGTGATGACGACAAGAATCGCCTTGGCGAGCCAGGTCTGTGTGGCTTGGCGGATGGTCTCTAGCATGGAACTGTTTGAATTCTCTGGGAAATTGGGCCATTGAGCGGCAAAAGATGGCCGCTCGGCGGAATCCGAAATTTTAGCCGAAATCGGCCCCTATACTGGGGGTGAATTCGCGTCCGGCACGTCAGGATGCGTTTGCCGGCCCCGTCCTTCGCCCTGCTTCCGCCCCATGCGCACGCCCGCCCCTACCCGCCCCCGCACCTATGGCGACATCGACGGCTTCATCGTCCTGCTCGAAGTCGCCTGCGAGGACGCGGAGATCAACGCGACCCTGCAGCAACTGCTGGTGCTGCCGGATGACAGGCGTCACGCCGCCGTGCACTCGCTGACGCTGCGGCTGCGCCAATCGGGGGCGGAAGAGACGTTGATCGAGGCGATCGCCTGCCTGATCGACGACGAGGTTGCAGAACAGGCCTACGTGCGCATCTTCCAGTGCGCGCGCGGGTTGGCATAACCCCGGCGGGCAGCGCGGCATGCAGCGGCAGCGCCAAACAACGCTCAGGCCGCCGGATAGAACCCCGCCCCCGACTGCGCCAGACTCTCCAGCAGCGGTGCGGGCGTCCAGAAGTCTGCGCCGAAGCGCGCCTCCAGGGCGCGAATGCGTGCGAGCACTTGCGGCACGCCGAGCTGGTTGGCGTAGTACATCGGTCCCCCGCGCCAGGCGGGAAAGCCGTAGCCGTGCACCCACACCATGTCGATGTCCGATGCGCGTGAGGCGACCCCCTCGCCGAGAATGCGCGCCCCCTCGTTGATCATGGCCAGCAGGCAGCGCTCGACGATGTCCTCATCCGGGATGGCGCGCCGTTCGATGCCGGCGGTTTTCGAATGCGCTTCGATGAGCTGGGTGATGAGCGGGTCCGGGAGGGGCGTACGACCGTCGGCGCCGTAGCGGTACCAGCCGGCACCGGACTTTTGCCCGAACCGCCCCAACGCGCACACCTGGTCGAGCAGGTCGCAGTCGCGCACCCCGGGCCGCCGCAGATGCGCACGCGCCTTGCGGTTACGCCAACCGATGTCGAGGCCGGCCAGGTCGGCCATGGCGAACGGACCCATCGGAAACCCGAATTCAACCAGCGCATGATCGACTTTCGCCGGCAATGCGCCTTCCTCGAGCAGGAAAAATGCCTCGCGGGTGCGCGTGGCGAGCATGCGATTGCCGACGAATCCGTCCGCGCCGCCAACCATCACCGCCACCTTGCCGAGCGTGCGGCCGAGTTTCATCACGGTCGCCAGGACGTCGTCCGCCGTCTCCCGTGTGCGGACGTTTTCCAGCAGGCGCATGACGTGCGCCGGGCTGAAGAAGTGCATGCCGACCACATCCTGCGGACGCTTCGTGAATGAAGCGATCCGGGCAATGTCCAGGTAGGAGGTATTGGTGGCGAGGATGGCCCCCGGCTTGGCACACGCCTCCATGCGCTGGAACACGCTGCGCTTGACGTCGATGTCCTCGAATGCCGCTTCGATGAGGAGGTCCGCCTGCCCAAGTGCCGCCTCCTCTCCCGGCGGCGCTGCGGGCGCAATGCGCGCGATGCGGCGCGCTGCTTCGTCCTCGGCCAGGCTGCCGCGCGCCACGCTGGCCGCATAGAGGCGGCGGATGGTCTGCATCCCGCGCGCCAATCCCGCCGCGTCCGCATCGAGCAGGGCCACCTCGATTCCCGCATTGGCAAAGCACATGGCAATGCCACTGCCCATGGTGCCGGCGCCGATCACCGCAACCCGATGCACATCGCGCGTGGGCGTATCGGCGGGCAACCCCGGCACCTTCGCCACCTCGCGCTCGGCCAGGAACACATGGCGCAGCGCCGCCGACTGCGGGGATGCGCGCAACGCGACGAACAGCTCGCGCTCGCGTTGCAGTCCTTCCTGCAGCGGAAGGCGCTGGGCGGCCTCGACGGCTGCGATGCATTGCACGGGGGCCGGCAAAGGGTGCCGCGCCTTGGCCGCGTTCACCCGCGCGTTTTCGAACACGCTTTCCTCCACCGGCGTGACCGGCAATTGCCCCGTGCGCCGGACCGGCAGCGTGCCCTCGGCGAGGCGGCGCGCGGCAACAATGGCGGCCGTGCGCAGCGCTTCGGGACCCCCATGTTCGACCTGGTCCACGGCGCCCGCCTCCAGCGCTGCCGTGGCGTCGATGGGCTTGCCGGCGGTGATCATTTCCAGTGCACGCGCGATGCCGACCAGGCGCGGCAGGCGTTGCGTGCCGCCGGCACCGGGCAGCAACCCCAGCAGCACCTCCGGCAGGCCGACTTTCGCCCCTGCCTCGGCGATGCGCCAGTGCGCCGCCAGCGCCACTTCAAAGCCGCCGCCCAGCGCCGTGCCGTGCAGGGCCGCCACCACGGGCTTTGGCGAATTCTCGATCGCCAGCGTGACCTCAGGTAGCAGCGGCGGCTGTGGCGGCAGGTTCATTTCCGTCACGTCGGCCCCGGCGATGAAGGTGCGGCCCGCGCAATGGAGCACCACGGCACGCACCGAGGGGTCGGCTTGGGCCTGCCCGAGTGCCGCCAGCAAGCCTGCGCGCACGGCTTGGCTCAATGCGTTCACCGGCGGGTGATCGATGCAGATCACGGCAACGCCGTCCTCCACCGTGAGGACGACGGGTTCCCCCGGGGACCGCGCGGGCGAGGCCAAGCTACACCCGCTCGATCATCAGGGCGATGCCCTGGCCCACGCCGATGCACATGCTGCAAATCCCAAGGCGTCCGCCACTTTGCTCCAAGTGACTGACGGCAGTCGTGACCAGGCGCGCACCGGAGGCGCCGAGCGGATGGCCGATGGCGATCGCGCCACCGTTCGGATTTACATGTGGCGCATCGTCGGGCAGGCCCAGGTCGCGCGTGACTGCCAGGGCCTGTGCGGCAAACGCTTCGTTAAGTTCAATCACGTCCATCTGGGCCAAGGTGTGGCCGGTTTGCGCCAACAGCGTCCTGATTGCCGGTGCCGGCGCGAAACCCATGATGCGCGGCGCCACCCCTGCCACGGCCATGCCCACCACCCGCGCACGCGGCGTGAGGCCATGGCGGCGCGCAGCCTGTTCAGACGCCAGCAGCATTGCACAAGCACCGTCGTTGATGCCCGATGCGTTCCCGGCCGTGACCGTGCCGTCCGGTGTGACGATGCCCTTCAGCGCCGCCAGCGCCTCAAGCGTGGTGTGCGGCCGGGCGTGTTCGTCCTGGCGAAACTCGACGGGGGCGCCCTTCCTGCCGACCAGTGCGACCGGCACGATCTCGCGCTCGAAAAAACCGCGCGCCAATGAGGCCGCGTAGCGCTGCTGGCTGCGCCAGGCAAAGGCATCCTGGTCCGGCCGCGCCACGCCGTGTTCGCGGGCCACGTTTTCGGCCGTCTCGGGCATGGAATCGATGCCGTGTGCCGCCTTCAGGCGCGGGTTCACGAATCGCCAGCCGATGGTGGTGTCGAACAACTGCGCGTCGCGCGAGAACGCCGCCTCCGCCTTGGACAGGACCCACGGTGCGCGGGTCATGCTCTCCACGCCACCGGCGATCATCAATTGCGCCTCTCCGCACCTGATGGCGCGGGCCGCAGTGCCCACCGCGTCGAGGCTGGAGCCGCACAGCCGGTTCAGGGTTGCGCCGCCCACGGACACCGGCAGTCCCGCCAGCAGCAGCGCCATGCGCGCCACGTTGCGGTTGTCCTCGCCGGCCTGGTTGGTGCAACCGAGCAGCACGTCGTCGAGCGCCTGCCAATCCACCGCGGGCTGGCGGGTCATCAGGGCCTGGATCGGCAGTGCGGCCAAGTCGTCGGTCCGCACATGGGCCAGCGCGCCCCCATGACGACCGAAAGGGGTGCGAACCGCATCACAGATGAAGGCTTCGGGCATGGGCGTACGCGCGGCGGTCAGGCGGGTTGGCGCAAGCGGAAGCGCTGCAGTTTGCCGGTTTCCGTGCGCGGCAGCGCCTCGCGGAACTCGATGGCGCGCGGGTACTTGTAGGGCGCGATGGCGGCTTTCACAAAGTCCTGCAATTCGCACGCCAGGACATCGCTGGCGGCGTGGCTTGCGCGCAGGACGACGAAGGCCTTGACGATCTGTCCGCGTTCCTCGTCGGGCACGCCGATCACGGCGCACTCCGCCACCGCCGGGTGCGACAGCAGGACCTCCTCGATCTCCGGCGCGGCGATGTTGTAGCCGGAGGAAATGATCATGTCGTCGGTCCGCGACTGGTAGAAGAAGTAGCCGTCCCGGTCCTGCAGGTACGCATCGCCCGTCACGTTCCAGCCGTTGACGACGTATTTTTCCTGACGCACATCGTCCAGGTAACGGCAGCCCGTGGGGCCCTTGACCGCGAGGCGGCCAATGGTGCCGGTGGGCGCGGGATGGCCCTGCTCGTCGAGCACGCAGGCCCGGTAGCCCGGGACGGCGAGCCCGGTCGCCCCGGGGCGCGCATGGGTTTCGTCGGCCGAAATGAAGATGTGCAACATCTCCGTCGCGCCGATGCCGTCGATCAGCTCGATCCCGGTCGCGTCCCGCCACAGCGCGCGCGTGGCGGCCGGCAGGGCTTCCCCGGCCGAGACGCACTTGCGCAGGCTGCCGCCGTGCGGTGCCGAGATTCGGCGCGCGCCGGCGGCGGCCGCCATGGCCCGATAGGACGTGGGGGCGGTGAACGAGACGCTGGCGCGAAACTCGACAATGGCCTCGAGCAGGTCGGGCGGCGAGGCCTTCTCCAGCAGCACGGAAGACGCGCCGATGTGCATCGGGAACAGGGTCAGCCCGCCGAGTCCGAAGGTGAACGCCAGCGGCGGGCTGCCGATGAAGACATCGTCCGGCGAGGCCTTCAGCACGTGGACCGGGAAGCACTCGCAGATCGCCAGGACGTCGCGATGAAAGTGCATGGTGGCTTTCGGCTGGCCGGTGGTGCCGGAGGTGAACGCCAGCAGGCAGGTATCGTCCGCGGCGGTGTCCACGGTGTCGAAGGTCGCCGGCTGTGCCGCGAGGCGCGCTTCAAGGCCCCCTGCCGAATCGTCGCCAAAGTAGACACATTGCCGGAGCTCGGGATGCTGCGCGACGGCGCTGTCCAGTTCCGCACGCAGTGCGACGTCGCACAGGGCGTGGCTGATCCGGGCCTTGGCGATGATTTGTCCCAGCTCGCGGGCGCGCAACAGGGGCATGGTCGCCACTGCGACTCCGCCGGCCTTCATGACCGCGAACCAGCACGCCACCAACATCGGCTTGTTGGCCGCCCGCAGCAACACGCGATTGCCGGGCACCAGTCCCATGTCACTGACCAGGACATTGGCAATCCGGTTGGCGTGCTGCTGCAGGTCTGAATAGGTCCAGGCAATCCCGCCGGGCGCACGGATGCACAGGCGCCCGCCATGACCCGCGGCGATGTGGCGATCGAGCAAGGCCGTTGCACAATTGAGCCGCGGCGGAAACTGCAGCGCAGGAAGTTCGAAGATGAACTCCGGCTGCAGGGCTGCGGGCGGCACATGGTCGCGGGTGAAGGTATCGAGATGGGCGGAATGGCTCATGTGCAGGGCCCCGGGGCGGCAAACACGGTGGTCAATCGGGTACGACAGCCGTCACTTCAATCTCAACTTTTGCGCGGTCTTCGACGAGCGCTGCAACCTGCACCGCCGTCATCGCGATGTTGAAGTGGCCGATGCACTCGCGGAACACGACGCCGATTTCCTTTGCGCGTGACAGGTACTCGCGCTTGTCGGTCAGATACCAGGTCATGCGCACAATGTGGGCCGGTGACGCCCCGGCCACGGACAGCACTTCATTCACGTTGGCCAGCGCTTGCCGTACCTGCCCCACCAGATCGTCGGTGTGAAAGCGGCATTGCCCGTCCCAGCCGATCATCCCGGCCACAAAGACCTGCCGGCCTTGCGCCGCCACGCCATTGGCATACCCACGCGGCACGGACCATCC
>JAEUMZ010000155.1 GCA_016790765.1 Betaproteobacteria bacterium | reverse complement strand
GTGAGTTCGCCGCCCTTGAAGGCGGCCTTGACGGTGAGCTGGCCGTCCCTGGATTCGACGTAACCCTGCTCGACAAAGCCGCCAAGCATCTGCGCGAATTCGCTGCCCGATGCCGCCGCGACTTCCACCGCCTGCGCCTCGCCCACGTCGCCGCGCGCCTTGGCCTGCTTCAACTTGGTCTGCGCGAACTGGTTGCGCGCGAACGCCTCGGGGATCGTCACCTCCGCCTGCGCGTCGATCTTGGGCAGCAGGGTGAACGGGTTGTCGATGTCCTGCGCCGTCACGCCGGGAATGCGCAGTGTGCCGCTGGCCTTCAACTCGCCCTCCTTCAACTTGATCTGGATGCGGTCGATGGCGAGCACCGGGTCGTTCTGCAACAGCGTGAGGCCGTGCGTCTTCATCAGCTTCTGCACTTCGCCCATCTGCGCCATCAACGCAGCGGTGTCCGGTGGTGCGCCCGGGGCACCGCGCGCCGGCGGCTTGACCTGCGACATCGCCTTGTTCAATTGCTGGAAGCTCGGCGCATGCAGGTGCTTGAGCGAGAACGCGTACTCGGCGCCGCTGGCCTCGATGTCGCGCGTGCTGACCTTCGCCGCCTTCAGGCGCACCGCCACGTCGATGAACTGCGCGGCGGGGTTGGTGGCGTCGGATTCGAACACCAGCGCCTCGGCATTCACGTCGCTCTTGTCGTCCTTCACCGCGACGCGCTCGATGGTGACCGCCATCTTGCCCAGGTACAGCCCCTCGATGCCCGGCATGCGCCGCTGGTCCAGCTTGACGGCGATGCCCTTGATTTCGCCGCCGCCCTGGAGGCCGGTCAGGCCCATGCGCGGGGCGACGATCTCGCCGGCGTAGGTCTCGAGGCGCGGCGTGAAGCGCAGCGTGCCGCTGAAACCCTGCCAGCTGACGGTGCTGGCGCCCTCCTTGAACTGCGCCGGCGCGCCGGTCAGCGTGGTGGTGCCGGAGCCGTCGAGCGCAATGTGCGTGACCGCGGTCACCGGTTCGGCGCCGCCGAAGGCCGTGGCGACGAATTTGCGCGCCTCGCCCTCCAGCTCGAGCGTGGTGTCGATGCGCGCCAGGCCTGGCGTGCCGAAGGCGGGCAGCGGCCCGTGGTGGATGACGCTCTTGAGCACCACGGTCGGCGCGCCGGCCGCTGCGCCGGGCAGCGTCACCGCCATGCGCTGCGTGGACGAGAGAAAACCGCGCTGGTACTCGGCGGCGGCCTTGAGGCCCGCCGCCGCCTCCTCGATCTTGGCGGGCCAGGACGTCGCCAACTGCTCGGCCTGGCGGGAGAAATAGAACGTCGTGCCTGCCGCTGCGGCAAGCGCCAGGACGAGCAGTGCGACGAGGACGAGGGCGAGTTTTTTCATGGGCGACAAGGGAGAGAGATGGGGATGGGGATGGCGACGTCGGGACCAACGCGCTGCGCGATTGTGGCGCATTTTCACCCGCGCCGCGCTGTGCGGGCCGTGCGCTGCATTGACACCCCCCGGTCGGCGGAGTAGCTTGATGGCCCCGGCAGGACGATGCTGCGGTGTCCCGCCCGGATGCGATGACCCTGCGTCCGCAGCACACCCCACAAGGGAGTCCTGCCATGACCAACACATTCCGCCCGCGCCCGGGCGCACTCACTGCCGCCGTGCTCGCGGCGATCGCGTTCGCATTCCCCGCCACCGCCGCCGCCAAGGGGCCCTCCGGCACCAGCGTGGCCACCGCCGCCGCGGACCTCAAGTGGAACGACGTGCCCGATTTCCCGGGCCTGCGGATGGCCGTGGCCGCGGGCGACCCGTCGAAGGCCGCCTCGCACTTTTTCATCAAGTTCCCGCCCGGCTTCTCTGCGCCCATCCACCACCACAACGCCAACCACTCGGTGGTGGTGATGGCCGGCAACCTGGTGCTGAACATCGACGGCAAGGACGTGATGCTGCGCCCCGGCTCGTTTTTTTCGTTCAGCGGCAAGAAAAAGCACGGCACGCGCTGCGAACCCGGCGTCGAGTGCATGCTGTTCGTGGACGCGCGCGGCAAGTGGGACGTGATCCCCGAGGCTGCGCCCAAGCCCGAGGCCAAGAAGGCGGACGCGAAGAAGTAGCGCGCCGCGGGCTCACCCGGGCTGGCGTTTGGCTACAGTCAGCCCGGCGCCGGCCAGGGGTCCTTCCACGCCGGGATTGCATCGAGCGCATCCAGCCAGCGCACGATGTTCGGGAAGCCTTCCATCGGCATGCGCGCCTCGCGCCAGTAGCAGGCCATGGAGGCAAGCTGGAAATCGGCGATGGTGAGCCGCCCGCAGGCGACGTGGGTGCGGCCGGCCAGGTGCGCATCGAGCACCTTGGCAAAGGACATGAACGGCTTGGCCGCCGAGGTGAGCACGGCCTCATCGGGTTCGCCCAATCCGAACTGCGGCTTGACGATGAATTCCAGGTAGTACTTGCCGACCGCGTTCAACCAGTGGCAGTCGTTCCACGACAGCCAGCGCAGCACTTCCACCTGCTCGGCCGGGTTGTGCGCGGGCCACAGGTCGGAGCCGGCCTGGATGGCCAGGTGCGCCATGATGGCCGAGGATTCCCACAGCACCAGGTCGCCATCGACCAAGGTCGGCGTCTTCATGTTCGGGTTGAGCGCTTTGTAGTCGGGCGCGCGCAGGCCCCCCTTCGCAGCATCGATTTCGATCAGCTCGGCGTCGATGCCGAGGTGCTTCACCACGGCCAGCACGCGGCGCGGGGCCTGGGCCTTGATCCAGTAGATTTTCATGGGCGTCCGATCGGGGGCGGGTGCGTGCGCAACGCTGCGCGTTTGGCGATTGTGCCGCAGTTTGGGCACGACCCGTCGCGTGCGCTTGGGCTACACTTGCCGCCACCCGACTCCGCACACCCTCCCTTGGACGCCACCGCCCCCCCGGCCGCCATCGACGCACAACTCGTGGACGCGCGCCGCCGGGTCTCGGCGGGCGAAGGCGAACAGGCGATCGCGGCGGCGGTGGAGGTGCTCAACCGCGCACTGGACGCCGGTGACTTCGCGCTGCAGGGCGAGGCAATGCACTGCATGGCGGTGGCCGAACTGCGCCTGCTGGGCCGTTTCGACCGCGCGCTCGATTTGTCCGAGCGCGCGGCGCTGTGCCACCAGCGTGTGCACAACGATGCGGGCGAGAGCGCGGCGCTGGCCGTGCATGCCATCGCCGCGGTGCGGCTGGGCCGCCACGAACGCGCCATGGAAAGCGCGCTGCTGGCGGTGCGCCTGGCCGAATCGGTGAACGAACGGCCGCGCCTGGTGATGGCCTACCAGGCGCTGGGCGTGGCGGCCTACTCGGGCCGCAACTTCGATGAATCGCGCAATGCCTACCAGCGCGCCATCCGCCACGCGGCCGAGAGCACGCCGCCCCTCAATCCCTTCGAGCTGCACGTGGACCTGGCCTCCACGGAGGCGTTCCTGTATTTCACCGAGCGCGGTTTCAGCGGCCGGCGCCTGTCGCTCGATGGCCTGGCACGGCACGTGGGCGAGGCCGAGCGCCTGCTGGGCGACGGCGCGCGCGACATCAGCCTCACGCCCGGCAGCCACGCCAACAACCTGCGCGTGCACCTGTTCACGTCCACGTTGCTGGCGGTGTGGACGGGCGACGGATCCATCGCCCGGTGCCGCGCGCGATTCCTCGCCGCGGCGCGCGCGTCGGCGCGGCCGTGGTACGACGCGCTGCTGCACTGGATCGATGGTGAAGTGGCGCTGGCGGAGGAGCGCCTCGACGTGGCACGCGCGAACGCACAGGACATGATCCGCATCGGCCTTGCGCACAGCCACGAGACCATCACCGCCAACGGCTACAACCTGTTGAGCCACGCCTGCCGGAAGCAGGGCGACCTGGCCGCCGCGCTCGAGGCCCTGCTGGCGCTCACGCGCCGCGAGCAGGCGGCGCGCGCGGAAGGCCTCAAAACGCGCGTGGCGGTCATCGAATGGCAGATGGACCTCCGGCGGCAGGAACGCCGCATGGAAGTGCTGGAGTCCGACAGCCGGCTGTTCGAGAAACTGGCGATGGAGGACGCGCTGACGGGCCTTGCCAACCGCCGGGCGCTGGAGGCGCACCTTCGTGATCGTCTTCCGGTGGCCGAGGGCGCACCGCCCGTCGCCATAGCCCTGGTGGACGTGGACCGCTTCAAGCAGGTCAACGACCAGCATTCGCACCACGTCGGCGACGAGGTCCTGAAGGCGGTGGCCGGCCTGTTCCGGCGCAACTTGCGCGATTCCGATGTCGCCGCGCGACTGGCCGGCGACGAGTTCGTGCTGGTACTGCCCGCCACCACGCAACACCAGGCCGAGGAGTTGCGCGCGCGGCTGCTCGCGGCGGTGGCCGCGCATCCCTGGGCGTCGCTCTCGCCGGGATTGCAGGTCAGCCTCAGCATCGGCGTGGTGCTGGCGAAACCCGGGGAGTCGTTCGAGGAGGCGCTGGCGCGCAGCGACACGGCGATGTACGAGGCCAAGCGCGCGCCGGCGATCGGCGCGATGCGCTAGCCGCGACCCGCCCGCCCCGATTTTTTTCTGGTGACCGCCGGTTTCGAATTGGCCCCGAAGGCCTGTGATTTCTTGCGCTTTCCCGCGCGCTGCGCCTGCCGGCTCAACGCCCCGTGCGAGGCCGCCGCCATGTAGCGCTGGAATGAGGCGCACTCGAGGTGGCTGGGAGCCTTGCAGACGGCAGCGTGGCGCAGGCCGTTGCTGACCGCCTGCAGGCGCTTGATGTTGCGCTCGATCTCGTCGGCCTTGGCCACCAGCGCGGCGCGGTCGATGGCCAGCCCGCCCTCGCGCGTGAACATGGCCGCGATCTCGTCCAGGGAGAACCCGGCCGCGCGGCCGAGCGCGATCACCGCCAGCCGGTCCAGCACGCGCGGGCCGAAACGCCGCCGCAGACCGCTGCGGCCGGTGGAGGCGATCAGGCCGCGCTCCTCGTAGTAGCGCAGCGTCGAGGCCGGCAGGCCGGACAATTGGGCGACTTCCGCGATGTCCATGAAAAAACCCCTTGACCTCAAGTTGACTTGAACTTGTATCGTGCCTGCCATCGCGCCTCCCGTCAACGGCGCAGAAGGAGGTTTCATGGAATATGCCCTGCCCATGTCGATGCGCATCCTGCTGCTGGGCACGCTGGCCACGGCGTTGCTCGACCTGTGGATGCTGACGTTGAAGCGCTTCAAGGTGCCGATGCTGGACATGGCGCTGCTGGGGCGCTGGTGTGCCCACCTGCTGCGCGGCCAGCCTGTCCGCGGGCCGATCGCCGCGGCCGGCGCAATCACCGGCGAACGCGAACTCGGCTGGGCGTTGCACTATGCGATCGGCATTGCGTTCGCGGCGCTGTTCGCGGGGTTCGTCGATCCTGGATGGCTGCACCATCCCGCCCCCGGGCCTGCGCTGCTGTTCGGCCTCGCCACGGTGGCAGCACCGCTGTTCATCCTGCAGCCGGCGATGGGGGCGGGCATCGCATCGTCACGCACGCGCACGCCGCTGCGCAACGTCCTGAAGAGCACGCTCAACCACGCGGTGTTCGGCGGCGGGCTTTATCTTGCGGCAATCTGCCTTTCACTTCTTCCTTGAGGAATTTTCATGCTCAAACCCCAACACGAACCCGTCGTCTTCGGCCTGATCCTCTCCGGGCTGATGTCCTTGCTGGTCTCCGGCATTTCCACCCTGCGCGCGGCCGGGCCGTCCGCCGGCTTTCTCACGCTCTGGCTGCAGGCCTGGCTCACTTCTTGGCTGGTGGCGTTTCCCACCGTGCTGGTGGTGGCGCCGGTGGCACGGCGGTGGGCGCGGTGGGCGATTGAGCGGACAGCGGTCAAGTAGGAGATTTCGCGTACCTCAGAGCCAAGCTTCGCGACGATCTGAACTTGTCGCACACGTCCACGCATCCCCCTCTCCCCAACCCCTCTCCCACAGGGGGAGAGGGGCTTTTCTTCCCTCTCCCCTCGCGGGGGAGGGACCGAGGGAGAGGGGGAATCGTTGAGGAAAAATGATGCGCGCCAGTGCGGCCTTGCCAACTTACCTATTGCAAACGCCGCATGACCTCGGATTTCGCCAGCAAGTCGACTCTACCAACCGGTCTCCCGAAACTACTTGCGGCCCCGCATCTTCTCTGCATACCCGCTGGCCTTGAGGAACGCGCGCGGATCGGTGATGTTGAGCATGTCGCGCACGGCGGCGGACTTGTCGGTGGTGCGCTGGTAGTAGGCCTCGGCGATGCGGTAGCCCATGTAGTAGCCGAGGTCGGCCGGCCACTCGGGCGTGGCGTTCTCACCTTGGTAGAGCCAGCGGCCCTTGTCCCCGCCCAGCATGGCGGGCTCGAAGGCCTGCCACAGTTCAAGATGGCGATTGCGCGCGAAGGCGTGCAGGTGCGGGTTGATGGTCTGGCCGGAAATGAGTTCGCCGACAAAATCGGCCACGCCCTCGAACAACGCGGCGCCGAGCAGCGAGTTGTCCTTCGGCGGCAGTTGCTGCGCGTGGATCAATTCATGCGCGACGATGTACGGCAGGCGCTCCACCGGCGAGACCACGGCGCGGTGCCAGGCGCCCAGTTCCGCAATCGACGCCTCGTCGGTCTTGCCGAACATGTCGAAGCCGATCAGGAGCTTGGTCGCATCGACCGTGCCCGCCGAGTTCATGCGCCCGACCAGGAAGTACACCTCCGGCGTCACGGCCGCCGGGTAGAGATTGCGCAGGCACTGGAATGCGGCGAGCATGGCCGGCTTCAGCGCATCGACCTTTGCGGCATTGGTGCGCAGCGATGCAAAGTACTTGGGCGATTCGGTGACCGCTTTCGCCAGCGCCTTGCCGTTGCCGATGCGCAGCTTGGTGAATTCCTTGAGGCCGGG
>JAEUMZ010000016.1 GCA_016790765.1 Betaproteobacteria bacterium | reverse complement strand
GTGGGCGGCGTGGGGAAGGAGAGCGCGATCTTTTCGCCGTTGATGGTGAGTTCGCCGCGCGGGTTCTTGTTCAGCACGGCGCCCTTGGGATCGTCGATCTTCAGGCCGAAGGACGGGCCATCGGGGGTTTTCAAGCCGATGGTGATGCCCTCGCTGCCGGGCTTGGCCGGCGGTGCGGCAGGCGCTGCCTTGGCTGGTGGCGCAGGCGGGGCAGCCGGTGCGGCGGGTGCCGGTGGCGTGATCGCCGACTTCACACCCTTGGCCGGCTCGCCGGGGCGAATGACGATGCCGTCGCCGGAGATGTCCATGCTGCCCACGATGCGCTTGCCGCCGATGACGCCGTCGATGTTGAGCGCCGAGCCGTCGGCCGTGTCGATGTTGATGCCGCGCTTGCGGGCATCCTTGAGCTTGCGCACTTCGTCGCGCGCGGCCCTTTCCTTCTCCTTGGCCGCGGAGATCATGTCGTCGAAGGCGCGCAGGGCGGCACTGGCGTTGGCGCCGGCGTTCTTGAGCTTGTCGGCGGCCTCCTGCTTGGCTTCCTCGACTGCCACGCGCGCCTCGGTGGCTGCTTCCAGGCCGGCGCTTGCGGCCTCGACCGCGGCGTCCATGGCGCGCGCGCGCGCTTCGTTGGCGGCTTCGAGCGCGCTGGCATGTGCGTCGCGCGCCACTTCCTTGGCGGTTTCGGCCGCCTGGCGCTGCGCGCTGTAGATCTCCTCGCGGGCGGAGGCGATTTCCTCCAGCGCGCGTTCCATTTCCACCCGGCGCGCCGGGTCGGTGCTGCGCTCCTTGATGGCGCGCACGATGTTCTCGGCCATCCCCAGGGCGCTGTCGCCCACGGCGCGGTCGATCTCGCGCTTGATGGCGCGCCGCTCTTCCGGCGTGGCGCCGGTTTCGGACAGCCGGAACACGTGGGTCGGCACCGAAAACGCCACCAGCAGCGCCAGGACCGAAAAGCCCAAGAGGATCATCGCCCACCAGGGCGTGTTGTAGATGATGTCGCCGAGTTTCCTGAACATGTGAAGCCTGCCTTGCGTATGTGCCGGAGTTTACGGGACGCACCTGGGCGCCCCATGGATCGATGGCGCCAGATTACGGGGCCGGGCGCCACCAGGCGAGAGGGCAACGGTGAAGTGCAGAAATCGCCCTCCCAAGTGCAGGCAGACAGGACCCGGTCGCGCGGCTTGGTCACCCAGCCAGCGTGCGCGGCAGGAGGTTTCCCGGGGAATTCGAGGCCAAACTCGAGGGTGGGAGCGGTGTTTCGGACAAAAGAGGCCGGAAAGCCGCGCCAATGCTAGGTTCTGCCTAGGCGTTGCAGGACGTGGCAGTGGAAGTCGCCGCAGGGTCGAAGAACGGGGGCGGGGTCTCCAGGTGCCAGTCGATCACGCCGGGTTCCTCGGGATCCGCGCGCACCGGCTCGTCCATGAAGCGCACGGCGGCGGCAAAGGCGAGCATGGACAGGAAATCCTCCGCACCTGCAAAGCGGTCCTCGCGCGCCCGCGCGATCAACTTGTCGAGCAGCGGCTGGAGGATCGCCGCCGACGAATCTTCGGCCAGGCGCGGGCGCTCGGCATGGAGGTGCTGTACCAACAGGCCATCGACGTTGCCGGCCTCGAACAGGGGCATGCCGGTCAGCATTTCGTAGAGCATTACGCCCAGGCTGTACAGGTCCGCACGGCCGTCGGGTCTCTCTCCACTGATCTGCTCCGGGCTCATGTACAGCGGCGTGCCCATGGCCATGCCCTCGCGGGTGCGCGTGATCAGCGCATCGAGCTGCTTGGCCAGGCCAAAGTCGGCGATCGCAATCGAGCCGTCGCCGCGGACCATGATGTTTCCCGGCTTCAAATCGCGGTGCACGATGCCCGCGGCGTGGATCGCAGCCAGGCCCTCGCCGATCTGGCGCGCGTAGTCCAGCGCCTGGCGCGCAGCCGGGCGCGTCTTGAGCGCGGCACGCAAGTCCCCACCGGGAAAATACTCCATCGCGATGTACAGGCAGGTGTCGGTCACGCCGTGGTCGAGGATGCGCGCCACATGGCGGTGGCGGATGCTGGCCAGCAGGCGGGCCTCATCGAGGAAGCGCGCGATGGTGTCGCGCGATTCGGTGTCGTCGGCCTTGAGCCGCATCAGCTTGAGCGCGCACTCGCGGCCATCGGCAAGCCGGCGCGCCAGATGCACTTCGCCGGTGGCACCCTCGCCAAGCGGGCGGATCATCTCGTAGCCGGGAACGGCCCAGGCGACCTCGCCGCGGGTTGCACGCCGTTGTTCAAGCACGCGCTTCACGCTGCCGATCACGTCCTCGCGTGCCAGGGGCTTGATGATGAAATCGCAAACGCCCAGTCCGAAGGCGCGACGGTAAGCGGCGCGGTCCTCGAGCGAGGACATCATCAGGAAAGGAATGGACTGCAACGCAGAATCCGCCTTTACCGCGGAGACCAACTCGAAACCGTTCAGGCGCGGCATGTGCACGTCGCTGATGACCAGGTCGGGCGCGTCGCGGCGCATTACCGCCAAGGCCTCCAATCCGTCGGCAGCCTCGATCAGTTGCGGGCGCAAGGGTCCGAGGCACCACCGCATGAACTCGCGCATGGCGGCGTCATCGTCAACGACCAGGATCTTGGGTGCTGCTGCAGTCACGTGCCTCTCCGGGCGGAAGCGGGAAAGGCGACATCCTAAGGGGAACCGTCGGTCAGCGGCCGGGGCAAATGTGAGCAATCGTCGACGGGCAAGGGTTTTCCCACCCAAATTCACGATTACCATCGCCAACAAGAAAAAGGCCCGCCGAAGCGGGCCTATCCTTGGGTTTTCGTCCTCAAAACCCTCCAGCTCCGCCGGGGGTTTTGACTGACTAGGCCGGGCAAAAGTAGGGTTTCACTTTTGCCCGAATAGCCATTACATATCCATCCCACCCATGCCGCCCATGCCGCCGCCGGGCATGGCCGGGGCGTCGTCCTTCGGCAGCTCGGCAACCATCGCATCGGTCGTGAGCATGAGGGAGGCCACGGAGGCCGCGTTCTGCAGCGCAAAGCGCGTCACCTTGGTCGGGTCCAGCACACCCATTTCCACCATGTCGCCGTACTGGCCGGTGGCGGCGTTGAAGCCGAAGTTGCCCTTGCCTTCCACGACCTTGTTGACCACCACCGACGGCTCGTCACCGGCGTTCTGGGCGATCATGCGCAGCGGCTCCTCGATCGCGCGCAGCACGATCTTGATGCCGGCATCCTGGTCGGGGTTGGCGCCGGCGATCTTGCCGGCGTTGGCGCGGGCACGCAGGTAGGCCACGCCGCCACCGGCGACGATGCCCTCCTCGACGGCGGCACGGGTCGCGTGCAGCGCGTCTTCCACGCGGGCCTTCTTTTCCTTCATTTCGACTTCGGTCGCCGCACCGACACGGATCACCGCAACACCGCCGGCCAGCTTGGCCACGCGCTCTTGCAGCTTTTCCTTGTCATAGTCGCTGGTGGCTTCCTCGATCTGCTTGCGGATGGTGGCCACGCGCGCCTTGATGTCGTCTTCCTTGCCGGCGCCGTCGATGATGGTGGTGTCTTCCTTGGCCACTTCGATCTTCTTGGCGCGGCCGAGGTCCTTCAGGGTCACGTTCTCGAGTTTCAAGCCGAGCTCTTCCGCGATCACGGTGCCACCGGTCAGGATGGCGATGTCCTCCAGCATGGCCTTGCGGCGGTCGCCGAAGCCCGGGGCCTTGACGGCCGTGGTCTTCAAGATGCCGCGCAGGTTGTTCACCACCAGGGTGGCCAGCGCTTCGCCGTCAACGTCCTCGGCGATGATCAGCAGCGGACGGCCGGCCTTTGCCACTTGCTCGAGCACCGGCAGGAGATCGCGGATGTTCGAGATCTTCTTGTCGTGCAGCAGGATGTACGGGTCATCCAGCAGGGCGACCTGCTTGTCCGGGTTGTTGATGAAGTACGGCGACAGGTAGCCGCGGTCGAACTGCATGCCTTCCACGACTTCCAGTTCGTTCTCGAGCGACTTGCCGTCCTCGACGGTGATCACGCCTTCCTTGCCGACCTTTTCCATCGCATCGGAGATGATCTTGCCGATGTTGTCGTCGGAGTTGGCCGAGATCGAGCCGACCTGGGCGATTTCCTTGTTGGTGGTGGTGGGCTTGGAGATCTTCTTCAGTTCCGCGACGATGGCTTCCACGGCCTTGTCGATGCCGCGCTTCAGGTCCATCGGGTTCATGCCGGCGGCGACGTACTTCATGCCTTCCTGCACGATCGACTGCGCCAGCACGGTGGCGGTGGTGGTGCCGTCACCGGCCACGTCGGAGGTCTTGGACGCGACTTCCTTGACCATCTGCGCGCCCATGTTCTCGAACTTGTCCTTCAGTTCGATTTCCTTGGCGACGGAGACGCCGTCCTTGGTGATGGTGGGGGCGCCGAAGCTGCGCTCCAGCACCACGTTGCGGCCCTTGGGGCCCAGCGTGACCTTGACCGCGTTGGCCAGGATGTTCACGCCGTTGACCATGCGCACGCGCGCATTTTCGGAAAACTTGACTTCTTTGGCTGCCATGATTGTTACCTCGATTCAGTTCAAAGTTTGAGGATGATTCGGTTGTGCGGAGGCTTACTTGCCCACGACAGCCATGATGTCGTCTTCGCGCATCACCAGCAGTTCTTCGCCGTCCACCTTGACGGTCGTGCCGGAATATTTGCCGAACAGGATCTTGTCGCCGACCTTGACATCGACCGGGCTGACCTTGCCTTCTTCGTTCTTCTTGCCCGGGCCCACGGCCAGGACTTCACCCTGGTCAGGCTTCTCGGCGGCGGTGTCGGGGATGACGATGCCCGAGGCGGTTTTGCGCTCTTCTTCCAGACGCTTGACGATCACGCGATCGTGCAACGGACGCAGCTTCATGACTCACTCCTTCGATTGACTTCGGTTGACAAAACGACCAGCCGTGCAGCGTTGCCGCTAGGCGGGCGAAATCGACGGTGAGTGCGGCTGGGACGGGCGGGAAAGCCCTGATATCCAGCGCTGTTAGCACTCTGCCGAATGGAGTGCTAATTATGGCGGTGGTTCATTGGGAATTCAAGCGTACCACTACGAAACCTCTAACTTGTTGATTTTAAAGAGACGCAGACCAGAAACGGCAGGCAGTTGCTGGCGAGGACCCTATGGCTCACACCCGTTTGTCGAAAGCAAGTGATCACTCAAGAGTCTCAAGGCATCGCCATCCACCGCGGCGGTTGTAACGTCCGCAAGGTTCTCGTTTGAATGGCCAACACTGCGGAGGAAATCTGCAACGCTTTGGGAGTGCATTGGGAGGGCGGATGCGGGATGCGGCAGATCAGGACGGTCGACCGACCGTGAGCAGGGCTGCCGGATTGCTGCCAGTGTGTTCGTCGATTTGGACCTGGGTGGAGGGGTGACGTGGCGGAACTCCAGCAAAGTGCATTGAGCATTGACGCGTGCGTGGAGCGGCAGTGGCGGACGTCGATCGTGGGTGCGGTTGGCGCATGCCTGTGAAGCTGTGCTTGAGGTCAGGGCCGACGACCAGCGCCACCGCGGTCAGAAATGGCCCCAGTTCGCAGGAACAGGCTTTCAAAAGAGCGTCAGACGATGTTCAAGATCGGGGAAGCTTGCCGCACATTGGGAAAAACCCCGGCGACTGTCAAATCGCCGCCCCGGGGTTGCCGCCGAGGAATTCACCCCATCCCACCAGGAACTTTGATATGGAGGCCAAGTCCACCTCGAGTAAGCTCCAAGCAACGCATCCGGCCGGGCCGGTACGTCTTACAATGAAGCGCGACGCCACTGTCAACCAGATGATGTCAGCCTTGGAGCGCCAGAAGCTGCTGCCGGCAGGCTTCGGGCACTCCAAAGAAGCCAGGGAAATCCACCTCGGCCATCCAATACCGATGTGGTTCCGCAATTGTGCTGCACCTCGCCCAAACCCACGAAGCGCACGATGCTACGCCAGCTCACCTGGAAATTCGCAGCGCCCATTCTGCTTTTCCTGTCCCTGACCGCCTATTTCGTTGCGCCTTACATTGACGGCATCCTTTCGGGCTGGTTTCGCGCGGATGTCGAGTTGCGCTCCAGGCTGGTTTTCAACTCGATGGAGTACTCACTGCTCAATCTGGCGCGTGATCCCCAGCCTGCAAACCTCGCGCAGTATCTGCACCGGCTGACGGCCGATGAACGCTTGCAGGCCATCGTTGTCTGCGCAACCGACGGTGCGCTAATCCAAAAGACGCCCGACACACCCGATTCTGTCCGATGTTCGACCCCTGCCCGCCCCGACCGCAACATGACCGTGGAGGGTGAAGGCGGCCGGCTGCATATGGCGCGCTTTGTCGCCGGGGCGGGAAGCGCGCAACCGCTGGAAGTGATTCTGGTGCACAACCTGAGTTTCATCGACCGCCGGCAGGTGAACGCGCGCGACTACATGTTGGCCGTCATCGCGATGGTCAGCCTGATTGCCGTTGCGGTGGCGGTCGGCGTGGCTTGGGTCATTCTGAAACTCTGGATTCGCTCGCTGGTCGGGGATATCCGCAAGAAAACCTTTCTCGGTGAACTGTCGTCGCAAGCCGGCGGCACCCATGAAGTCATGATGCAAGTCCGATCGGCCCTGCGCGAACTCGAGACCGCCCAGCGCCTGGAAATAGACTATCGCGAAAATTGGACGCCGGAGGCACTCAAGCATCTTGTGCGCGAACAACTGCACTCACCAGAAATGATCGTGGTGTCCAATCGCGAGCCGTATGTGCACAATCGCACGGCCGACGGGTCGGTCAGTGTGAGCTACCCCGCCAGCGGAATGGTCACGGCGATCGAGCCGGTAATCCGCGCCTGCGAGGGCTTGTGGCTGGCCCACGGAAGCGGCGCCGCGGATCGCGAAACCGTCGACGCCAAGGACCGGATCAAAGTTCCACCGCATGCGCCGGAGTACACGCTGCAGCGCGTCTGGCTGAATGAGGCCGAGGAGGAAGGCTACTACTACGGCTATTCCAACGAAGGCCTCTGGTCGCTTTGCCACCTCGCGCATGTGCGGCCAATTTTTCGCGACCGCGACTGGGAGCAGTACCAGGCCGTCAACGCCAAGTTTGCCGATGCGATCGCAAGAGCGGCCCGCACGCCAAACCCGGTGATCCTGGTCCAGGACTTTCACCTTGCCCTGCTGCCGCACCTGATCCGGAAGCAACTGCCCGGGGCGACGATTGCACTGTTTTGGCACATTCCGTGGCCGAGCGCCGAGGCGTTCGGCATCTGCCCGCAGCGGCAGGCACTGCTGCAATCGATGATCTCCGCCGATATCGTGGGCTTTCACACCCGCTACCACTGCCAAAACTTCCTGTCTTCCGTCGATCGCTTCGCGGAAACCAACATCGACCACGAACAAATGCGCATCCGTGCTGCGGGACGCACCTGCCAAGTCGCCCCTTATCCGATATCGATCGAGTGGCCACCGGTGTGGTTGGACAAGATCGCGCCGGTGCGGGAGTGCCGGGAAAACGTCGTCAAGCGACTGGGGATCGGCAAGAAGGCCTTCATCGGGGTGGGTGTCGAGCGCTGGGACTTCACCAAGGGCGTCCTGGAGCGATTCGAGGCCATCGAATACCTGCTCGGTCGAACGCCGGAACTGATCGGCAAGCTGGTGTTCATCCAGATTGCCGCGCCAACGCGCAGCCGGCTGCCCGCCTACGTGCGCCTGCAAGAGGAGACCCGTGCCGCGGCGGAACGACTCAATGCCCGCTTCAGCCGCGACAACTGGACGCCGCTCATTCTGCTTGATCGGCACCACGAGCCGCAGGAAGTCTTCGAGTACCTTCGTGCGTGTGATTTTTGCGTGGTCAACAGCCTGCACGACGGGATGAACCTCGTGGCCAAGGAGTTCGTCGCGGCGCGCGACGACGAACGTGGCGTGCTCATCCTCAGCACCTTTGCCGGCGCTTCGCGGGAGTTGATCGAGGCGCTGATCGTCAATCCCTACGACATACCTGCCACGGCGGACGCCATTGAGCAGGCCTGGAAGATGAGTGCGGAGGAACAAAGTGAGCGCATGCGACTGATGCGCCGCACGGTCAAGGAAAACAATGTGTACCGTTGGGCAGGGCACATGCTGAGCGACGTCTCCCGCGTGCGGCAGCACCAGCGTATCGAGTCCATGCGCAAGTCACTGTCCCACCGCCACGCGAGCCACAAGGACTCCGGGTGATGGAAGTGCTGGTCTGCCATGGGCGCAAGGCTGTCCATCCGTTCGTGCGCGTTTGTGTCCTGCGCGGTTGCGTCGGATTGGCGGGAGAGTCTGCCGGCGGTCGGCGCACCGGATTGACAGCGACCCGCCGGCGGGCGTCGTTCGCGTCCACGGCATCCGCGAACCTGCCATGTCGAAACGGGAAGGCAACGTGACCAACCTCGACCTGGGCGTCATTGGAAACTGCACCGTCAATGCCGCGATCGATGCAATGGGCCGGGTGGTCTGGTCCTGTTATCCAAGGCCCGACGGCGATCCGGTGTTCTATGCATTGTTGAACGGGCCGGACCCGTTCGCGCCGCCCGGCCGCGGTTTCTGTTCCATCGAGATTGAGAATATTGCACACGCCGAGCAGCGCTATGTTCACAATACGGCGGTCCTGAAGACGTTTCTCCACGACGCTGCCGGCAATGCGCTTGAAATCACCGATTTCTCGCCGCGCTTCGAGTTGTACGGTCGCATGTTCTGTCCGGCATCCTTCGTTCGTCGCATCAAGCCGCTCTCCGGCCGGCCGCGCATCATCGTTCGCATGCGCCCCGGCTTTGAATACGGAAAGGCCGCCCCCGACCTCACCCGCGGCAGCCACCACGTGCGCTACGTCCTCCCCGGACTGACGTTGCGCCTGACCACGGACCTGCCGGTCAGCTACGTGGTCGACGAGACCCGCTTTGTTCTCGATGAGCCTGCCAACCTGATCATTGGCCCCGACGAGCCGATTGCGGAGCCGATTCCCGGCCTGGCGCGCAGTTTTGAGGAGCGCACCATTCGCTATTGGCGTGAATGGGTTCGTCCGCTGGCCGTGCCGCTTGAGTGGCAGGAGGCCGTCATCCGCGCCGCGATCACGCTCAAGCTGTGCACCTTTGAGGACACGGGGGCGATTCTTGCGGCAATGACGACCAGCGTGCCGGAGGCGGCCGATAGCGGGCGCAACTGGGATTACCGCTACTGCTGGCTGCGCGATGCGTTTTTCGTCGTGCGCGCGCTGAACAGCCTGTCGGATGTGGCAACCATGGAGAACTACCTGCGCTTTCTCATCAATATCGTGCAGGGCGCGGAATCCCAGAATCATCTACAGCCAGTATATGGAATCGCCACCGAAACTGCACTGCGCGAACGCCTTGTCGCAACGCTTCCCGGTTACCGCGGAATGGGGCCGGTGCGCGTTGGCAATCAGGCCTACGAGCATCGCCAGCACGATGTTTACGGCAACGTCATCCTGGCGGCTACCCAAGCGTTTTTCGACCAGCGGCTGCTGAAACCGGCAAATGACCTGGATTTTGCCCATCTGGAATGGCTGGGCGCGCGCGCGCTGGCACTGCATGATCAACCCGACGCGGGAATGTGGGAGTTGCGCACCAAGTCGGGCGTTCACACCTCTTCAAGCTTGATGTGCTGGGCCGCCTGTGACCGGCTCGCGCGCATCGCGGCGCGGGTGCAGCGCAGTGATCGCGCGACGTTCTGGGTGGCAAACGCCGGCCAGATCAAGGCGCGCATCCTGGACGCCGCCTGGAGCGACAAGCGCAACGCCTACACGGCAACCTTCGGCGGCGATGACCTCGACTGCGGCGTGCTGCTGATGGGCGAGGTCGGCCTGGTGGATCCGTCCGATGCGCGCTGGCTCAGCACGGTGGATGCGATCGGAAGGGAACTGCGGCATGGCGCGCACTTGTTCCGCTACCGGCATGCCGACGACTTTGGCGTGCCCAAGGCCGCGTTCACAGCCTGCACGTTCTGGTACATCGATGCGCTGGCGCGCATTGGTCGCATCGCCGAGGCGCGCGAACTGTTCAGCACGCTGCTCGAACGGCGCAATCCGCTCGGCCTGTTGTCCGAGGATATCGATATCGCCAGCGGGGAGCTGTGGGGGAATTTTCCGCAGACCTATTCGCTGGTCGGCATCATCAACTGCGCGACTCGCCTGAGCCGGCCCTGGGATAGCGTACTGTAGCCCCGCTGCTTCAAGCCGTGGCCGCCTCGCGTACTAGCGCCTCCACGTCCGCCATGCTTTCCGCGCGGTTCGATTCCGACCAACGTTTCAGGAAGCGCAGGACATTGACCGGCGAGCGCAGATGCAGATTCCCGTTCCTGGTGATGCGATCGCCTACCGCGACCGTCATGCCGCCGAACCGGGTGCCGGCGGCAAACATGTCCAAATCCGTCACGTCGTCGCCAACGACCAACGGCAACGTGCCGGCAAACTGCGGGTTTCGCATCACCGATTCAAGGCCCGTACCCTTGTTGACCTCAGAGGGTTTGATCTCGACGACCCGGTGTCCCGGCAGGCAATGCCATCCGGGACCCCTTCTGGCGCAAAGTGCGGCCAAGGCGTCCGCAAGCGCATCGGCGGCGGCAATGTCGCCGCGCTCGTGCACCGCAATGGCGCTGCCCTTGTCCTCGACAAAGGCGCCCGGATATTCCCGGACGATCCGCACGATCTCCTGGCGCAGCACCGCGGGCATCAACGCCAATGGGTGGTGTTCGATTTGACCGCCGCGATGGCGACACTCCAGTCCATGCACGCCCACAGCGGTCCCCCGGTACGGCGAAAGCATCTGGTCGATGGCGGCGATGTTGCGGCCACTCACCAATACCAGCGCGCCGTGGAGCTTGTCGTCCAGGCGCTGCAGCACCTGGGGGAGCGCCGCCGGTACCGTCACGGCATCGGGATGCCCGACCAACTCCAGCAAGGTGCCGTCGACATCGAGAAACAGGCTAGGTCGCGCCATGCATGAGTGCCGGTTGCATGCGTGGCAGCCTACCACGTCATGGCTGACGACCGCCAAGCGGCAACAAGAGCGGCCTGCCGACCCGCCCACCCGCCCGGCTGGCTCGCGGGAGGCTTGCGTTGAGTGAACGGATTGCGACCGCGGGGTGCAGACGCGCAGCGATCCAATGGGGCTGCAGGGCCTTACGGTGTCAAGGCGACCCGGTGCCATTCACCGCCTGCAGCCGGTACCCCCGCCCATACACCGATTGCAGCGTGTAACCGGCTTCGGCGGTGAGCCCCAGCTTGCGGCGCAGGCGGCTGGCGTGGGTGTCCAGGGAGCGCGAGCCGTCGAGCGGCACGTTGCCCCACAGTTCGTGGATGATGCGTTCGCGCGGGACGACGCCGTTGACGTTGCGGAACAAGAGCAACGCGAGTTCATATTCGCGATTCTGTAACTCCACCGGTTGTCCGCCCTTGGAAATGGCGCGGGCGACCAGGTCGAATCGGTAGGGGCCGAACTCGAGGTGGCCGGTTTGCTGCTGGGGAGGGTACGAGCGGCGGATGGCGGCGGTGACGCGCGCGGCCAGTTCGGCGCGGCGGATCGGCTTGACGATGAAGTCGTCCGCGCCGGCGGCCAATGCATCGACGACATCCTTCTCCGCTTCACGCGAGGTGCAGAAAATCACCGGCGCCGGCAGGTTGCGCGTCACGCGCAGCTCGCGCAGCACGGCGATGCCCTGGATGCCCGGCAATCCCCAGTCGAGCACGAACAGGTCGAAGCGCGCCAGCGGGGCGGAGTCGAGCAGCGCCTCGCCGGAGCCGAAGACTTCGACGGCATGCCCGAGTTCGCGCAGCCATTTTTCCTGGGCTTCGCGGATCGACGCGTCGTCCTCGACGAGCGCAATGGTGCAGTGAAGGGTGCGGCTGGACGCCGCGGAAAGGTCTGTTTGGTTCACGTCTTGCCGCGCCCGCGTTTCGTCCGCGGTCGCGCCCGGTGTTATGAATTGTTGACGCCGGGACTGTAGGGCAAGCGTTTGTGAATTTCACCCAAAGAATTGTGAACTCGACAAATATTCACAAACGCGCGCAAGCCGGTTGCGCGCAGGCAGCGTGGCCGGTCGTCAGCCGTTGGCGCTGGAAGGCCAGTCGCACGCGCGCGCACGGGCGCGACCAAACTGAAACACCCGGCGTGCGTCGCGACGCGCAGCCTGGCGCGCGTCTGACACGCCCGGATCGGCGATGACCGGGCAAGGCGGATTTCGATAGCCGCCCGGTTGCAGCGTTTCGTCGTCAGCGACATCCGACCACAGCCCGCCGCGCACCGGCCGGAACAGCCACTGCACGTAGCCTTGGCGGCTGGCCGCTTCGATCAGGTCGTCCCCGTCGGGGACCTCGGCCACGAACGGCGAATCGCCTTCGATGGTGAGCGGCGAGGCGCCGAAGGCGTGCATGCCGCGGATGGCCTCCGCCGCATCGGCCCCGACGCGCGCGAACGGGCGCTGCGCGTGGCGCTCGAGGTTCCAGGCACCCAGTTCCCACGCGGTCTCCAGCGTTTCGTTTTCCAGGTCGGCCAGCTGGTCCCAGCGTTCATTGACCTGCAGCGCGGAACTGGGCACCGGCTGGTAGCCGACCGTGTCGGAGTCCTCAGTGAGTTTGACTTCCACGAAGCCGTGCCAGTGCAGCGTGAGCACGGTCGGTGTGTTCGAGTGTGGAATCGCAGCCAGCGACACGGCCACCAGCGGCAGGCGGTTGGCGATGAGTTGCGTTTCGATCAGATCCAGAAGGCTCATGTTCATATTCCTCCAATCGCGTCACAGGCCTAGTCAACACTGGAAATTGCTTGCGGTCGATGATGCACTTCACATATCGCAGAAAATTGTTGTGTTGTGTTGTTAGCCACCGCGCCTCGTGGTTGCCAATCGCGCAGGCACGCCGAAATCGCTGTGATAGATTTCACGCGATGACCGATGCGCACCCGCAAGCCAGCGAGACCCCCGGCGAGGCGCTGACGCGCCGCTCGCGCGCGGCGGTATGGCACCCGTGCACGCAGATGAAGCACCACGAGACGCTGCCGATGCTGCCGGTGGTGGCGGGCGAAGGCGCATGGCTGGTCGATGCGAATGGCCGCCGTGTCCTCGATGCCTGCTCCTCGTGGTGGACCAATTTGTTTGGCCATGCGCATCCGGACATCAATGCCGCGTTGGTCGATCAACTTCACAGGATCGAGCACGTGATGCTGGCCGGCTGCACGCATGCGCCGGTGGTGGAGCTCTCGGAGCGCCTGTCCACGCTCACCGGGCTGGGCCACGCGTTCTACGGCAGCGATGGCGCCTCCGCGGTCGAAATCGCGCTCAAGATGAGCTTTCACCACTGGCGCAATGCGGGCCATCCCGCCAAGCGGCGCTTCGTGAGCCTCCAGGACAGTTACCACGGCGAAACGCTGGGCGCGCTGGCGGTCACCGACGTGGCAATTTTCCGTGACGCCTATGGGCTGCTGCTGGCGGAGAACATCCTCACGACAAACCCCAGCACGGGCGCGCACCCCAGGCCAAAAGTGGCCCAAGCACCGCGCCAGTCCTTGGGTTTTGTCCAGTCGTCCTCTGAACAAGCGCAACTGGCGCTCCGCGACCTGGAGACGTTGTTCGAACAGCGCCACGACGAGATCGCCGCCTTCATCGTCGAGCCCCTGGTGCAGGGTGCGGCGGGGATGCGCATGCATGCGCCGGACTTCCTCCGTGGTGCGCGTGCCTTGTGCGACCGATACGGCGTGCACTTGATTGCCGACGAGATCATGACCGGCTTTGGGCGCACCGGCACGATGCTTGCCGTCGAGCAGGCGGGCATCGTGCCGGACGTCATGTGCCTGTCCAAGGGACTCACCGGCGGGTACCTGCCGCTGTCGTGCGTACTGACGCGCGAGGCCATCTACGCCGCGTTCTACGACGATGCGACCGCGCGGGGTTTCTTGCATTCACACTCGTACACCGGAAGCGCATTGGCCTGCCGAGCGGCCCTGGCCACGCTGGACCTGTTCGAGCAGGGGGGTGTGCTGGCGGAAAACCGCAAGCGTGCCGCGCGGTACACGCAACTCTGCGCGCCGCTGGCGAATCACGAAAGGGTGCGCGAGGCGCGCCACCTCGGCATGATCTGGGCTTTCGACGTGGACACGGACGACCCCGCGTTTTCGCGCAAGGCATTCGCCCGCGCGCTCGACCTCGGCGTGCTGCTGCGGCCGATCGG
>JAEUMZ010000089.1 GCA_016790765.1 Betaproteobacteria bacterium | reverse complement strand
TACTTCACCACCACCCACTTTGCCAGCAGCCGGTTGTCCGGCCGGTGCACGGCGGTGACGTTGGCGCGCATCGCCCAGGGAATCACCTGGTGGTGCAGCGGAATGTGGCCGATGTCGGCCTGGTCGAGCAGCAGGGCCTCGCGCGTGAGATCCGCGCGCTTCTTGAAGTCGGGCTCGGTCTTGAGCTGGTCGATCAATGCATCGACCTTGCTGTTGGAGTAGCCGGAGTAGTTCCAGTTGCCGTCGCCGCCGGTGCCCTTGGTGCGCAGGATCGACTGCAGCGTGTACAGCGAATCGAACGTCGGCACGCCCCAGCCCAACAGGTACATGCTGGTGTCGAGGTTCTGGATCTTGGGGAAGAAATTCACCCGCGGCATGGAATTGACCTTGATCCGGATGTCGATCTTGGCCAGCATGCCGGCGATGGCCACGCAGATGCGCTCGTCGTTGATGTAGCGGTTGTTCGGGCAATCGAGCGTCACCTCGAAACCGTTCGGATAGCCCGCCTCGGCCATCAGCTTCTTGGCCTTGGCGAGGTCGAGCGGCCAGCGCTTTTCGACGTCCTTGGAATACCCTCGCACCTGCGGAGCGATCATCGACATGGACGTCACCGCCTGCCCGCGCATCACGCTCACGCGGATCGCATCGGCGTCGATGGCGTGCGCCATGGCCTGGCGCACCTTGATGTCCTTGAACGGATTCTTGCCCTTGACGCTCGAGTACAACAGTTCGTTGCGGCCCTGGTCATAGTTGAGGAAGATGGTGCGGTTTTCGTTGCCCTGCAGCACCTTGACCGCCTTGTTCTGCTTCAGGCGCTCGACGTCCTCGACCGGCGGGTCGAGTACGAAGTCGATCTCGCCGGTGACCAGCGCGGCCATGCGCGTGGCGTTCTGCTTGATCGGCCGGTACACCACCTCGTTGATCGCGCCGTCGTGCTTGCCCCACCAGTTGGAGTTGGTGACGATCACGGTCTTCACGTCCGGCTCGCGCGTTTTCAGCAGGAACGGCCCGGTGCCATTGGCGTTCCTCGATGCGTAGGTCTCTTCCTTGTTCTTGAAATCCTGCGGCTTGAGCACGCCGAACTTCTCCGCCCACGCCTTGCTCATGATGCGCACTTCGGTCAGCTGGTCCAGGAGCGTCGGGGTCGGCACCGAGGTGACGATGTCCACCGTGAGGTTGTCGACCTTCTTCGCCTCCTTGATGCCGTTCATGAAGGCGGAGAAGTCGGAGGTCTTTTCCAGCGCGCGCTGGATCGAGAACACCACGTCGTCGGCGGTGAACGGCGTGCCGTTGTGGAACGTCACCTTGTCGCGCAGCTTGAAGCGCATGGTGTTGGCGTTCACCGCGGTCCAGGACACCGCCAGCGCAGGTTCGAGGGCCATGGTCTTGCCGCGCGTGACCAGGGGCTCGTAGATGTGGTCGGACATCGAGTTGTTCAGGCCCTCGTTCTGCGAGTGCGGATCCATGGTCAGGATGTCGCCCTGGCTGGACCAGCGGAAGGTCTTGCCCTGGGCCAGGGCGGCGCTCGATGCGGACAAGCCCAGCACGGTGGCGGCGGCCATCGACAGGGCGATGCGAACGGGGGTTTTCATGCGCAAATCCTCGCGAAAACGGGTGGGTTTGGAGAAGCGCGCAGTCTAGCAGAGGCCGCACCGCCGCGAGGTCCGCGGCGCAGGGGCTCAGGCCCGCGCGGGCATCCTGGCACGCTTCTCCTGCTCGCGGCCCAGGAACAGGCCGGCGGCGATCATGCCGATCGACAGCGGAATGCACACGATGGCGATCTGCGAGGCGCCGAACCCGAGGGTGCGCAGGCCGGCGTGGCTCCACGTGGACACCACGTCGGCGCCGCGCGAAACGACGGTGTCGATGAAGTTCTTCGACTTGTAGCGCTCCTCGCGCGTCACCACCGTGAACAGGATTTCGCGCGCCGGCTTGCCGACGGCGAACTCGCAGGCGCGGCGGATCACCGTGGCCACCGAGATCACCGCCAGCGTCGGCAGCACGGCGGTGACGCCGAGGGTGAAAACGCACAGCACCGGCAGGATCGACAGGCAGAACACGATGCCCAGGCCCTTCAGCATCACCCCGGTGGCGAACAGCTGCGTGACCAGCGTGATGGTGTTGACCGCTAGGTCCAGCTGCGCGAACAGCTGCGTGCGCTCGGCCGAGGAGGGAATGGTCTCGGCCATGATGCGCACCTGCTCGAGGTAGAAAAAGGTGCCCAGCGCCTGCAGCAGGAAGATGTAGCCGCACAGCGACAGCAGGTACGGCGAGCGCGCCGCCAACCGGATGCCGTCGAGCACCGAGCCGCCCAGGGCCTTTTCGTCCGCTTCGACATCTCCCGTCGACGCGCGTGCCCAGCGCCCCAGCCCGACCACGCACACCACCGCCCCGCCCATGAGGACCGCGGAGATCAGCAACAGGTTGGGAATGCCGATGGTCTTGACCAGCGCGGCGGTGATCAGCGGGCCGGTCATGGCGCCGATGCTGCCGCCCGCGGCGATGGCGCCGAACAGCCGCTTGGCGGCGGCCGAATCGAAGATGTCGGTCATGAAGCTCCAGAACACGCTCACGACAAAGTAATTGATCACCGACAGCCAGATGAAAAAGCCCGCCGCCACCCATTTCTTGTCGAGCGATTCGGACAACATCGCGAAGTAGAAGAACACGATGTTGGCGATGAAAAACAGGTACACCACCGGCAGGAAGGTGCGCCGCGGCCATCGCGTGGTCAGCCAGCCGAACAGCGGCGTGACGACCAGCATGCCGACGAAGGTGCCGGTGAACAGCCACGGCAGGTTGCGTGTGCCGCCCTGGATGCCCATCTCGTCGCGCACCGGCCGCAGCACGTAATACGCGCACAGGAGGAAAAAGAAATAGCAAAACGCCCACGCCAGGGCAGGCACTTCCTCACGCCGAACGTCAAACAATTTGTCGAACAATTTCAAGGGTTTGGCCTTCGGTCCTGGGTCCCCATGGGGGCGTGGCCGCATCGTACACGGAAAGGCCGGGTCTTCGCGTTATGCTGTGTAGCGGCTTGTGACGCTCGGCCGCATGATTTGAATAGCAAACCCCAGCACTGGCGCGGCGTTTGAGGCCAAAATGCCCCGGAAGGCGCGCAGATGCTTGGGTTTGGCGATTGAAAGTCTTGAAACACAGAGAGAACAGAGATTGAGGAGAACACTGAGGAAGGCTCTGGCTTTCTCTGTGTCCTCCTCCCCCTCCCTTCACTCTGTGGTCCAAGGTTTTTGCCTTCCCGAGCTCCCGCCTTCAATCTTGAGTCCCCACCATGACCACCATTGTCGTCGTGAAGAAAAACGGCCAGGCCGTCATTGCCGGTGACACGCTCACCACCTTCGGCTCCACGCGCCTGGCCTCGGTGCACGATGCCGCGCCGGAAAAGCTCTTGAAGCACGGCGACACCTACTTCGGCATCGCCGGCAGCGCCGCGCACCAGCTGGTGCTGGAGACGCTGCTCAAGAAGCACCCGGAGTTCAAGTTCCATTCGCGCGAGGAAATCTACGAGAGCTTCCGCAAGATCCACCCGATCCTCAAGGAAGAGGCGTTCCTCAACCCGAAGGAAGAGGAGGACGATCCCTACGAATCCTCGCAATTGACCGCGCTGGTGGCCAATGCGCACGGCATCTTTGGCGTCTACTCGATGCGCGAGGTGTTCGAGTTCGACAACTTCTGGGCCATCGGCTCCGGCCGCGACTTTGCCCTCGGCGCGATGTTTGCCGTCTGGAATGCAAAGAAAAGCGCAGAGGAAATCGCGCGCATCGGCGTCACTGCAGGGGCCGAGTACGACACCGGCACCGGACTGCCGATGAACCTGGAAGTGGTCAAGCTCAAGGCAGCGGCGAAAAAGAAATAGCCCGTGGTGCGCAAGGCGATCCCCGAAACGGGCACACCGCCACCCGGCATGCCCGGCGTGCGGTTGGACAAGTGGCTGTGGGCGGCGCGGTTGTTCAAGACACGCCAGTTGGCCATCGAAGCGATCGAGATGGGCCGCGTGGAAGTCGCCGGAGAGCGCGTCAAGCCCGCCAAGACCGTGCACGTGGGTGATGCCCTCCTCGTGCGGCGGCCGCCCTACGAAATGCACCTGATCGTGCGCGCCGTCGCCGAGCAGCGCGTGGCGGCACCCATTGCGCGCACCTACTACGACGAGACGCCCGCAAGCCGGCAGGCACGCGAGCGGCTGGCTGCCGAACTGTCCGCGCTGCCGCCGCCGGTGTTCAGCGGCCGCCCGACCAAGCGCGACCGGCGCGCGATCGAAAAGTGGCACCGCCATGCGGATGCGCCGGACGATGCGGACACGTAGCGCGCGCGGCCTGGTGGTCGCAGGCCTGCTGGCAGTTGCGTGCGCTGCGGCCGCGGTCGAGTACCGCGTCGATCCGGCCGAAACGCGCGCCGGATTCGAGGTGACGTTCCTGGGCGTGATTCCGATCCGCGGCGAATTCTCGCGCGTGTCGGGCACGCTGCGCTTCGACGACGGCCAGGAAACCGGCGGCGTGGACATCGTGATCGACGCCACCTCGCTGGCCGGCGGGGGCGCAACCGCGCGCGGCAAGGACTTCTTTCACGTCGCCCGCTATCCGGTCATCGAATTCCATTCCTCGCGCTTCCTGTTCGAGCAGGGGCGGTTGAAGCAGGTGGAAGGCAAGTTGACCCTGACCGGCCAGCGCCACCCGGTGACGCTGGACATGCATGCGGTGACCTGCGATGCGCGCATGCCGCCGCAGCCGCGCCGCTGCCGCGCCGATGCCGAGGTGACGGTCAAGCGCAATCGCTTCGGCATGACCGGCTGGGCGATGAGCGTGTCCGACGACGTGACCATCCGAATCCGGCTGGCCGCGATCGAAATCGCACCCGCAGCGTCTGCGGCGGTCCCGCAATGACAACGGGCACGGTGGAATGCCGTGCCCGCCTTTGACTGCCGTTTGCGGCGTTCTGCGCTCAGCGCTTCATCAACGAGCCCAGCAAGTCGCCGATCACGTTCTGGTCCTGCGGCACCTGCCCGGTCGGGGTCACCTGGTTGATCAGTTCGGGCAGGATCTTGGCCAAGCCACCGGCCACTTCGCCCTGCCCCAAGCCCAATTGGCTGGCGATGTCGCGAATGCGGTCGGACCCCAGCGCGCTGGTCAGCTGATCGCCGTCGATGTTCTGGTTGGCGCCGGTGCTGATCCACGAATCGAGCTGCTGGCCGAGACCGGCCTGCTGGAACTTGCCCATCAGGTCGCCCAGGCCGCCGGCGCCGCCACCACCCTGGCCATGCTTCATCAGCATGTCCATGGCGATCTGAATCAGCGGATTGCCGCCCTGTTGCCCGCCACCCGCGCCGCCCATCAAGCTGCCCAGCAGTCCGTCGAGAAGTCCCATCGTGTCCCCCGTCAATGAATTTTGGAATGGCCGGCGCGTGCCGGGCACCAAACTACTTTACGTCAAACGAATATCCGAGATTGTGAACATCGCGTTGCATCTGCGCCATTGCGCCGGGCACCTGCGCCGGGTCGCCGCGGATGGAGAGTTCGATGATGCGCCCTGCGGGCAAATGCTGCGGCAGGCTGGAGAGCTTCACGCCGGGAAAGTCGGCCAACACCTTGTTCATCGCATCGATCAGCGTGGATTCTCCGGCCTCGTGGATGACGATGGTTTCCTCGGCTTGCGGCGCCGGGTGGAACAGGTGCGCGTAATGCGTGTCCAGCACCCACTCCATCATCGGCCACGCCATTTCCGGAAAGCCGGGCAGGAAATGGTGGTCGCCGCAGGAGAACGCCGCGATCTGGTTGTACGGATTGGGGATGATGCGGCTGCCTACCGGGAACTCGGCCATCTTCAGCCGGTTGGGGGTGAGTTCGAATCCCGGTTTTGCCGCCATCGCCGCCACCGCCTCCGGATGCGGCGCCAACGCCACGCCCAGCGCCGCGGCCGCGCATTGGCGCGTGTAGTCGTCCGGCGTGGCGCCGATGCCGCCGAAGGAAAACACCAAGTGGTCGGTGGCGAAGCTGTCCTTGAGGGTTGCGACGATGCGCTCCGGCTCGTCACCCAGGTAAAGCGCCTGGGTGAGCGAAAGCCCGCGTGCCTTGAGCGCCTCGATGACCTTCGACAGGTGCTTGTCCTGGCGCTTGCCGGAGAGGATTTCGTCGCCGATGATCAGCGCTGCAATCGTTTTCATGAGGCCTTCAGGATGTCATACGCGAACCGCCCGATCAAGGCGGCCAGCACGACGAGGAAGAACCCCCGCAGGAACGCGCTGCCCCTGGAAATCGCCAGCTTCGCGCCGAACCATGCCCCGGCCACATTACAGGCCGCCAGCGGCAGGGCCAGCACGTAGAGGATGTGCCCGCTCCACGCAAACCACGCGATCGCCGCGATGTTGGTGGTGATGTTGACCACCTTGGCCGCGGCCGAGGCGGTGAGGAAATTGAAGCCCAGCAACCCGACGAAGGCGAAGATGAGGAAACTCCCCGTGCCGGGGCCGAAGAAGCCTTCGTAGAACCCGAGCACGATGCCGACGGCCACGGCCACCAGCAGCTCGTGGTGCGCCGCGAAGCGCGGCTGGTGCAGCGCGCCGAGATCCTTGCGAAAAAAAGTGTAGATCGCCACGCCGACCAGCAACGCCAGGATCACCGGCTTCAACAGCGCCGGATCGATGGCCGAAACTGCCCGCGCACCGAGGAAGGCGAACACCGCTGCGACGATCGCCGCCGGCAGCACCGAGCGCCACGGCACGTCCACCTCGCGCGCGATTTTCGCCAGCGCCACCGAGGTGCCGGCCAGCGAGACGATCTTGTTGGTGCCGAACACGGTGGCCACCGGAGCGCCCGGCAGGAACACCAGCAGCGCCGGCACCTGGATCAAGCCCCCGCCGCCGATCACCGAATCGACGAAGCCGGCGAAGAAGGCGAGCGCGCATAGCGCGGCTAGCGAAGCTGGCGCCAAGCCGGGAACAAGAGCATCGGTCATCTAGCAGACCCGGGGATAGACGAAACCTGGCTGTTCGATCAGGAATCCCTCAGGCATCGAACGCCTGACTGCGGGCATGGGCCATGATGTGCGTGGAGTGTCTGACATGAACTGGTGTGAATGCTACTTGCTTTGCGGTACTCCCAGAATTCAGGGCATGATGCTGTCGGCGAAGCATGCCGAATGCGAGAGCTGTCCACTGAATCAAAAAGGGGAGGATAGATGCCGGCCAAATCGAATGCCGAACGAAAATCACCAGTCCGGTACTCGATAGCGTGTTGCTTCAGGCTGGCGCTGTCGGCAATGATTCAACGGCCAGCTCGCCACGCTGAACGGCAACCGGTTCAGCGCGTTCGTCACGTTGAACGAGGGCGAGACCGCAATTCGCGCCACCGTGACAGGCCGAGATGGCGACACTTCGAGCACCACCATCGCCGTCGTCGAATCGCCCGCCAGCGCCCTGGATGAAGTGGCCGTGACATTTTCCACGTCCAAAGTGTTTGCGCCTGGCCTGCTCGTCATTCGCCTATTGGGCAACGAAGGTCGCGTGGCCAGCGTAAGCGTCGATTTCGACGGCAACGGCAGTACCGACGTGGTGGACAACACCTATGGCCGCGACACCGAAATCGCCTGGCGCTACACCCAGCCGGGTGTCGTGCTGGTGCGCGTCACGCTGGCGGACTTCGACGGTAATGCGCGGTCGTTTCAATACCCCGTGCTGGTCACCACGATTGGCGTGGAGGATGCGCAGTTGAGGGCGGTGATCAATGGCATGTTTGACGCGTTGCGCGCAGGCAATACTGAGGCGGCATTGAAGTTTTTTGTTTCTTCGCGCGTTGAACAACAGCGCGCCATCTTCAACAGCATCGGCGCCAACATGCCCGATGTGATCGCGCGATTCGGCACGATTGCTGATGGCCAGATTTCGACGGGCCTCGCGGAGTACTTGATCGTTCGTGACCTGCCCGATGGAAAACGCGGGTACCTGGTGTATTTGCTGCAAGAGGAGGATGGGGTATGGCGAATCGCGCAAATGTGATGTCAATAAAATCCGGCGCAGTTGATGGCTTTGTGAGGCTTAGTTTTGTTGCACTGATTGGCTTGTTTGCAGGTTGCGCCGTGATGGGTGCTATCGGCCTCGACAACGCACCAATCAATGGTCGCATTGTCGATACGCGCGACGGCAAGCCGATCAAAGGCGCATTCGTCATTGTGCGATGGTCAAGTGCTGGAGCCGCTGTTGGGCACTCGAAATCTTCCTGCCCGTACCTGGAAATTGCCCGTAGCGATGTCGATGGCCGCTATTCATTTCCGAATGCGCCGCGCGCGGATCGTGACGACTACTACCGAAGTGTCTTCGCATATGTTCCAGGCTTCCAGTCGGACAGCGAGCGAAATTTGGCGCAGCAGCATGCGCCCAATGGAATTGCTTTGATGGAATCAAACATCTTCATGAAACCGTTTGTCGGGACTGGCGATGAGCGAATCGTACAGTTTCGCGGGTTTTGGTCGTTGGCCTCCTGTGGGTCAGAAGTGCAGGTTCCGGAGAAGTTGGCAGCACTCTATTCGGCGCTGGATGACGAAGTCGAGACCTTAACTCTAGTCAGGGAACGCGCCGGGCGATCCCCACGTTCTTTCACGCGGTTGCTTGACGATTTGCGCCGCCATAGAGACGAAGAAGCAAATGCACAAAAGAGCGGGGCGACGAAGTGACCAAAATCAAACACATTTCACTCACTATTGCGCTGATTCATTGTAGTGCAGTTCATTCATACGAACTCCGAACTCATGCCGAACTGACCGGAGTGGCGCTCGGGCGGGCCAAGATCACTACAAGTGGCACCTTTGCCAAAGAGGTTGGTCTGGACCAATTCTCCGATGACCTTGGACGACGCTTTTTCGACGTTTCGGGAGGCGCGGTTCTGCTAAGGAAGGCAAATCCTTACGAGCGGCGACGGATGCGAGAAGGAACAGCCGAGACCACAATCTCCGGCTGGCTTCAGCGTGGTGCAATCCGCGAGGACGATTTGACTCTGTCAGGCTGTGTGACTGGCTCGCTGTTTGGGCTGGTACATGGGCACGGACTGGGCGAATGCGATCCGCGCGACGGCAAACCCGAAATCGACCGTGTGCTGAACCACTTCTTTGACCCTGAAACACGGAGGGGACTGAACGGGTTTCCGGTTTCGGGCATCGCTGCGCCTACTTGGGCTACCGGTTCCACGGACGCATTTAACAGCCCGAATACGCCGAATGGGGTGCGACAAAACCATTTCACGGTCATGGACGCCCGCCATGCCATGTACCACGCCTTGTCGGGCAAGAAGATTGCGGATATCGAAAGCACGGAAGAAAACCGCAAAGCCTGGTGGGCCACGACGTTTCGGGCGCTGGGCGACGTGTTGCACTTGGTACAGGACATGGCCCAGCCGCAGCACACCAAAAACGAAGGGCATCCCGGAAGCATCTTTGAGAATTACATCAACAAGCGTGCGGAAGGCGAACCTGCATATAGGCTTGACGGAAGGGAGATTCCCTTGGCTTCCTTGCCGCTCGAAGGGGGAACCATCGTTCGATTCAACCGCTACTCGGATTTCTGGAGCACCGCGCAGCGCGATTCACTGACGGGTGGCCAAGGCCTTGCGGACTACGCGCATCGCAACTTCTTTACAGAGGGCAACAACCTGGGACAGAAACTGAGCGGCAACTACTACCAGTTCCCTTCGCGCGACACTACGCACTACGCGAAGGAAGAGTTCGAAGATGAGGCGCTGGACAAGCCGGGCGTAAAGGTCGGCATGTTGAATCCGGTGCTGCCGCTGACCGTTTCCCAGACCAACATCGACGTGCCAAACATGCGCGTCCGGCCAACGCGTATTCTTGCGGTCTGACCACACGAGGCGTCATTTCGGGCGGCATCTTACTCCGCTGACCAATCAATGACTACGCAATGCATGTCATTCCCGCGAAAGCGGGAATCCACTTTTCCCATTGGCAAACATGGATTCCCGCTTTCGCGGGATGACTGTCAATTGGTGTACGACTGGCCTGGGGTCGGAATCACTTCACCGCAATCAATTCCACGTCGAAGATCAACGTCGCATTGGGTGGAATCACGCCGCCGGCACCTCGCGCGCCATAGCCGAACGACGGCGGGATGAGCAGCGTGCGTTTGCCGCCTTCCTTCATGCCGGCCACGCCCTGGTCCCAGCCCTTGATCACGCGGCCGCCGCCGAGCGGGAACGTGAACGGTTCCTTGCGGTCCACGGAACTGTCGAACTTGTTGCCCTTGCCGTCCTTGGCCTTGGGGTCGTAGAGCCAGCCGGTGTAATGCACGGTGACATTGCCGGACGTGGCGGTCTTGCCTTCGCCGACTTGTTGATCGATGAGGGTGAGGTCGGTCACTTCGGTGGGGAGGGCGTCGGTCATCTTGAGGATCTTCGGTGGAGTGGCGGGAGGTTGCGGCGCGGCTTGTGTCGTCGCACCGGTCGGGATGATTTCATGGACTTCGATGTCGAACATCAGGGTGGAGTGGGCGGGAATCTTCGGCCGCTCGTTCTCGCCATAGGCCAGGTCGGGCGGAATGATCAGCGTGCGGCGGGCCTTCTCCCCCATGCCGACAATGCCCTGGTCCCACCCCTTGATCACGCGGCCGGCGCCGATCAGGAAACCGAACGGAAGCTGGCGGCCGCGCGAACTGTCGAACTCGGCGCCGCGGCCGTCCGGCTTGGACGGGTCATACAGCCAGCCGACGTAATGCACCAGCGCGGCATGGCCGGGCTTGGCCTTTTCGCCCTTGCCGGTGCCGGGGTCGCGGTCGATCAGGGTGAGCTTGGTGACCTTGGCGGGCAGCTTGTCGCCCGGTTTCAAGACGACGATGTCGCCGGCTGCTGCTGCCTGCGAGGCCTGCGCTGCGGGCTTGGCGTCCTGCGACCACGCCAGCAGGGGAACAGCCGCGACGGCGGCGAACAGGACCGGAACAACTTTGCAAAACATGATGGGATCAACCTTTCTTCAATGGGAAGGGTGTGCGCGCCGGAACGGAACGCAGGCCTTGAACGCGCGGGGCCACGACGGGGCCTACCGGCCGCTCACCGCGCCATCGCGCCGCGGATCGGCGCCGCCCTGCCAACCCTGGGCGGTGCGCATGATACCGTGAAGCCCGGAGGGCAGCGTCACCGTGCGGACCTCGTGCCCCAAGGCCTTGAGGACCGGGATGGCCTGTTCGACTGCGGTGCCCATTTCCAGTTCCGTCGGCCCGTTGCGGCTGCCGAAGTGCGGCAGCGCGATCGCGGCCTGGATGTCCATGTTCCAGTCCAGCGTGGCCACCAGCGTCTTGGTGACGAAATTGATGATGAACGACCCCAGCGCGCTGCCGACCGCCATCACCGGCCGGCCCTCCTTGTCGAGCACGATCGTCGGCGACATGGAACTGCGCGGCCGCTTGCCCGGCGCCACCGCGTTGGCCACCGGCACGCCATCCTTGGTGGGCGTGAAGGAAAAATCGGTGAGCTGGTTGTTGAGAAAGAAGCCGCGCACGAACAGGCGCGAGCCGAACACGGATTCCACCGAGGAGGTCACCGTGGCCACGTTGCCCCAGCGGTCGGCGATGGAAAAGTGCGTGGTCCCGGTGGCGGGGTACGCTTCACCATCGGCCTGCGCGGTCTTCGCGCC
>JAEUMZ010000081.1 GCA_016790765.1 Betaproteobacteria bacterium | reverse complement strand
CGCGAGCGACTGCGGCGCCGTCACGTCGGTGAGATCCCCCAGCCACTGCCAGCTCTTCGCAAACACCTTCTCCCGGCAGGCCGCGAACACGGCGGGGTCGTGGTAGAACGCCCCGGGCAGGGTCTCGGCCAGCGTGATGTCAGGGTGGATCTCGTAGCGCACTGTTGTGGCGAATCTCAGCAACGGAAAGCGAAAACTACTTTAGCAGCTTCAACGCAATGCACCGCGCGGCTGCGGCATAGAATGGGTTCCACCGCATCCGAGGAGACCCCCATGTCCCGCCCCGCCGCCCGCCTCACCGCACAGGACTTCCACCCCGAAGTGCTGAAACTGTTCGACCAGTATGTGCACGGCTTCATCGACCGCCGCGCCTTCATCGGGCGCTCGGGCCAATATGCCGCGGCAGGCGTCACCGGAACGATGCTGCTGGAAATGCTCAACCCGAAATTTGCCGAGGCGCAGCAGGTCAAGCCGGACGACGCGCGCATCACGGCCAAGTATGTCGAGTATTTCTCGGCCCAAGGATCAGGCCGCATGCGCGGCTACCTGGTGCTCCCCGCGCAGGCGCCGGCGCGCCTGCCCGGCGTGCTGGTGGTGCACGAAAACCGCGGCCTCAACCCCCACACCGAGGACGTCGCGCGCCGCATGGCGCTGGAAGGATTCGCCGCATTTGCGCCGGACGCGCTCACGCCACAGGGCGGGTATCCCGGCAGCGAGGACAAGGCGCGCGAACTGTTTGGCAAGCTCGACCCCGCGGCGTCGCGCAACGACATGATTGCGGGCGTGGAATACCTGAGAAAACTGCCCAGCGACACCGGCAAGGTCGGCGCGGTGGGCTTCTGCTGGGGTGGCGGCATCTGCAACATGCTCGCCACGCGCATCCCCGACCTGGGCGCATCGGCCCCTTTCTATGGATCGCAGGCGCCGGTGGCGGACGTGCCGAAGATCAAGTGCCCGCTGCAATTGCACTACGCGTCCAACGACGAACGCATCAATGCCGGCTGGCCCGCCTATGAGGCCGCCCTGAAGGAGGCCAAGGTAACGTACGAGGGGCACGTGTATCCGAACACGCAGCACGGGTTCCTCAATGACACGACCCCGCGCTACGACGACGCGGCCGCCAAGCTCGCCTGGTCACGCACCGTGGCGTTCTTCCGCAAGCACCTCTAGGCCGCGATTCGCCTGCGACCGCTACTTGGTCACGCCCATGTCCTTCATGGACTCCAGCTTGGCCAAGTCGATCGCGTTCACCGCGCCCTTCAAGACCTCATAGTCCACCGCGCCCCGCGCGGAGACGACGAAACGCTCGGCCAGGATCACCGCATACTCGTTGCGGCCGTCCTTGCGCACTTTTTCGTGGACCGTGCGATTGCCGGCCTTGTAGGTTTTCTCGCGCCCGTACTCGTCCTCGCGCTCGCCCTGCACCCACGAGGCCAGGGTCATCAGGCCCGCGGCACCGCCGGTGTCGGAAATCTTGAGCGTGACGTTCTTCCCGCCGTCCTCGCCATAGCGGGCTTCCGCCTCGGAAATCATGAACCCGAGCGCGCCGGCCTTCTCGGCGCGCGCGGACTTCTTCGGCAAACCGGCAAAGGTCTCGGGGACCAGCGGCTTCAGCAACTCGATGCCGACCGGTTCGGCGGCCTTGCCGCCGAACGCCGCCCCCAGGCCGGTCATCGCCGCGGCCACGGCCTCTTCCGGCTTGCCGCTCTTCTGGGCGGCGTCCATCTTCTTGCCGGCCGCCTCCATTTTCTTGGCAAAGTCGTCGAGCTTGGCCGCGGCGCTGCCCGGCTCGATGGTCACCTGGCCTCCGCCGCGGCTGCCGATGTTGAACGATCCTCCCGGCATGCGCGACGGCGTGACCGCCGCCAGGGCCACGCCGATGATGATGAAGACCACGATGGCGGCGATGACCACCACCGCGGTGTACGGCACCGCCTTGTCCGCCGGGCATTTCATGGTCACCGGCAAGCCGAGGTACAGCAGGTAGATGCTGTAGAGGGAAATCAGGACGCCGATGATGCCCAGCGCGGGAATGATCCCGAGCAGCGCGGCGACCCAGGCCGCGGTGTGAGCATAGACCGACGTCTTCATCGCCTGTGCAAGGTTCTTCTGCGCACCAAAGGTCGGCGCCAGGGCATCGATGATGTAGCCGACGATGACCACGCTGACGAGTCCCAGCACGATGCGCAGGATCGATTGCACCAGGCCGTCGACAAACCCGAGCTTGAAACTGAAGCCGAAGCCCCCCACGCCGATCAGCGTGAGGCCGATGAAGCTGCACACCGCACCGGCAACGATCAGCGGCGCCGCATAGTCCTTCAGCAGGCCCGCCGTCGTGGCGTTCTCTTGCTCGATCAACGGCCACTCCGTCTTCGGGCTCAGCAGGATGTTCTTGACACGATCAACCAACGCCATGGCACACCTCCGTGATGGAAAAACGTTACATCATAGCGCCGCGCGCGATCGCCGGGCAGCGCGGGGCCATCAACCCCACTTGAGGAATTGCGCGGCGAAGTCGTCGGCCGGCAGCGGCCGCGAGATCAGGTACCCCTGCGCCTCGCCACACCCGTGCTTGGTGAGGAACGACATCTGCTCCGCGGTCTCGACGCCCTCGGCCACGACGTGGAGGTCGAGGTTCTTGGCCAGGCCGATGATCGCCTGCACGATCGCCGCGTCGTCGCGGTCGGTGACCACGCCGCGCACGAACGAGCCGTCGATCTTCAGGGCGTCGATCGGCAGGCGCTTCAATTGCGTCAGGCTCGAGAATCCCTTGCCGAAGTCGTCGATGGCGGTGTGCACGCCGTTCTCGCGCAGGATCTCGAGCGAGATCGTCGCCACCAGCGGGTCGCTGACCACCGCGGTCTCGGTCACTTCCACCATCAGCGCACTGCCCGGCAGCTGGTACTTCGCCATCTCGTCGAGGATTTCGCGCGCCAGCTCGCGCCGCTTCAACTGCACCGGCGACAGGTTGATGGCCACGTGCGGCGTGCTGCCGCCGTTTGCACGCCACAAGGCCAGTTGCTTGCAGACCGCCCCGATCACCCATTGGCCGATCTCGTTGATCAGGCCGGTCTCCTCGGCCAGGGCGATGAAGTCATCGGGGGGCACCAGCCCGCGCACCGGGTGCCGCCAGCGCAGCAGCGCCTCCGCGCCGGTGATGCGCCGCGTGGTGAGGTTCTGCTTGGGCTGGTAGTGCAGCTCCAGCTGGCCGAGCCCGGCGGCGCGGTGCAGCTCGCTTTCCATCGACAGCCGCATCGGCACGTCCTGCGCCAGCGTGCGCGAAAAGAACTGCACGCCGTTGCGCCCCGCGTCCTTGGCCCGGTACATGGCCCAGTCGGCGTTCTTGATCAGTTCGATCTCGGTGCCCGCGTCCTGGGGGTAAAACGCCACGCCGATGCTCACCGTGACGAAGATGTCCTGCTCGCCGATGCGGAACGGCCGGTCGAGCAGCTGGCGGATGCTCTCGCCAAACGCGGTGCCGCGCGCGGCGTCCCCTTCCAGGTTCACCAGCATCATGAATTCGTCGCCGCCGGTGCGCGCGATGAGGTCGCCCGGCCCGATGGCGCGCGAAAAGCGCAACGCCACCTGCTGCAGCAGGGCATCGCCCGCGGCGTGGCCGAGGCTTTCGTTGACGTACTTGAAACGGTCGAGGTCGAGCAACACCACGGCCAGCGACTGGCCCAGGCGCTTGGCGCGCGCCATTTCGTCCTTGAGCCGCTCCTGGAACTGGCTGCGGTTCGCCAGGCCCGTGAGCACGTCGTGGTTGGCCACGTAATGCAGGTGGTGCTCGGCGGACACCCGTGCGGACACATCCTGCACCAGGGCGAGGTAGGAGGTGACGTCGCCCTTGTCCTCGCGCAGCACTGACACGAACCACTCGCCGTGCAGCGAGAACCCGTCCTTGCGCCGGTTGCGGCAGGCCAGCGTGAAACGCGCCGCGCTGCCCTGGTCGAGCCACTGCAGTTCATGGTCGAAGCGCGTGCGAGACTCCTCTTCGAACAGGCCCAGTTCGTCCAGCGCCCGCCCGAAGGCCTCGGCGTCGGTCCAGCCGAAGATCTCCGTCGCGCGGCCGCTCCATTGCGTGATGCGCCGATGGGCATCCATCTGCATCACCGCCAGCGGCGTGTTCTCCAGGTGCGAACTGAGCGCATTGCGCGCCTTGTACAGGGCCTCGTTGGCCTGCACGCGCTTGGTCACGTCGGCCATCAGCACGATCACGCCGTTGCGGATGCGGTCGCCATCGTCGAACGGTGCGAACGTGAAATCCACCCAGCGCCGCTCGCTGCGGAACGGCCACTCGCGCCGCAGTTGAACGACTTCGCCGCGCCGCGCCCGGGCGGCGGCCGGCTCCAGGTCCTTGCGCGCCTGGGCGCCGATGAACTCCGCCGGGTCGCGACCCAGGATGGCGTCCAGGCGCACGCCAAACCAGTTGAGCACCGGGCGATTGGCGAAACTGACGCGGTCCTGGCTGTCGTAGACAATGATGGCGACCGGCAGGCTGTTGGCAATCAGGTCGAGTTGGCGTTCGCTGGTCTTGCGGTGGCTTTCCGCCTGCTTGATGGCGTGCACGTCGTAGCCGAAGACGAATGCGCCGCTGACGGCGCCCTCGGGACCGGTGTGTGGGACCACATCGACCTGAATCCAGCGTTCGCCACGACCCGGATAGTTGGTGCGGCGCTCATAGCTGACGCGCTCGCCGGCCATCAGCTTGGGCTGGATGCCGTCCCAGATGGCGTCCAGTTCCGGACCGGCGACCTCGCGCACAGTCCGGCCGATGACCGCCTCGCGAGGCCGCTTCAGCCATTCGGCATAGGTGCGGTTGATGAATCCGAAGGTGCGGTCGGCATACACATACGAGATCGGGTGCTGGAACTCGTCGGCCACCTGCTGCAGCAGCGCCTGCGAATCGCGCATGCGAAACTCGGCCTCGACCTGGTCGGTGATGTCCATCGACTCGACATGAAGCGTGCGGCGCCCATCCACCGGATCGAGGATCGACAGGCCGATCACCAAGTGCCAGCGCTCACCGGCCAGCGTGGCCAGGCGGAAGCGGTCGCGCGCCTCGCCGTGGGTGATGACGGAGTCGCGAAACCGGTCGCCTTCGCGCTTGTCGGCGAACAGATCGAGAAAGTTGTCGCCGGGCTTGGGCAGGATGCCGCCGAACTCGCGCACGAAAGCCGAATTTCGCTCGATCAGGCGGCCGTCGAGGGCATACAGGGAAAAGTACGCCATCGAGTGGCGCGCGGCCGCCAGCATGCGCAGGGTTTCAGGGCACAGGAAATCGGTGATTTCACGTGCGTCGAAGAAGGCACTGATCGATCCGTCCGCGGCACGGAAGCCGTGAACGTCGGCCACGAAGGTGACCGGGCCCTGGCCGGTGAACGTCGTCCACTGCGTCGTGACCTCCATGCCCGCCTCGATGCGCTTCAGGTAATTGGCCAGGCGTGTGCGCGCCGAGGCGGACAAGGGCGTCACGTCGCGCGCAAACAATTCCTCACGACTCCGGGCGCGCAGCATGCGCACGGCCACGTCATTGGCCCAGGTCACCTGTGAGCGCGCGACGTCTTGAACCCAGCAGGCATGGGCCGACGTTTCGTAGGCGGCGAGTCCCGCCGCATCGAGGATCATGGCAGGCACCCGCACCGCACCCGCCGCCATCCCGCGTCCGTGCAGGTTGAACCGATCCGCCCACAGTCCCGGGGAACCGCGCGGCCTTGCTGAGCGTCCATGCTCCCTCCAGGAATGGCGCTGCAATCGTTGTCTTGGCCCGGCCGCCATGCGCGGCCCGTGCAACCAGTCTACTCCCGGCGTGCGCGCGCGCAAATGGCGCCGGCCGGGCGCATCAGTAACCTGCCGCCGGCGGATTGGCGCTGCGTGGCAATGGCAAAGTCCATGCCTGGCGCGGCGTTCCAGACCAAAATGACTGGAAAGACGCGCCGGTTCTCGTGTTTTGCTATTGACTCCTGCGCGCGATGGGCGTGCACTCAGGGTTTCAGATGCTGGGCGAGGAACCTCTCCACGCGGGTGTAGAAGTCGAACACGTTCTCGTCCTTGTTGAAGCCGTGCGCCTCACCGGTATACACCACGTAGTCGATCGCCTTGCCGGCCCTGTCCATCGCATCGCGGAACGCCTCGCCGTGCTTCAGCGGCACGCGCTGGTCATCGGACCCCATGGTCAATTGCACCGCGGCCTTGATCCGTGCCACGTTCCTGGCCGGTGACGTGGCCTCGAACTGCGCGCGGTCGCGATCCTTGTCGCCGACGCGGCGCTTGAAATCGGTCTCGTAAAAATCGGACAGGCGCGCCGTGTCGGAGTATTGGATCGTCTGCATCAGCTCGAGGTCGGTGACCGCCACGTAGGCGCTGCCGCAGCGCCACAGGTCCGGATCCTTCACCAGGCCCTGCAGGGTGGCATAGCCCCCGTAGCTGGCGCCGAACAGGCACATGCGCGCCTTGTCCGCGATGCCCTCCTTCACCAGGTGCAACGCCCCGTCGGTGATGTCGTCCTGCATGGCGAGGCCCCACTGCCTGAAGCTGGACAGGTAATGTTTGCGGCCAAACCCGGTGGAGCCGCGCGGCTCGGGCTCCAGCACGGCATAGCCGCGCGAGGCCAGGAACGGCGCAATCGGCTGCCGGCCCCAGGGATTGCCGCTGAAGCCGCGCACCCAGGGCCCGCCATGGACGTGCACCACGAGCGGCAGGTTCTTCGCCTCCGCGCCGCGCGGCAACGTCAGCCAGGCCGGAATCACGGTGCCGTCGCGCGCCGTGTAGCGCAGGAACGTTCGCTCCGGCATCAGGTGCGGTTCCAGCCATGGCCGCGTGCGGGCAACCACCTGCACATGCTTCTTTTCGCGATCGTACAAGTAGAAGATCGGCGTCTGGGTGGCCGAGTGCGATTCGACCAGCGCCCAGCGGATTCCCTCGTCGGCCACGAACAGCCGGTTGTGGCGCCCCGGGAACGCCTTGTCGATGGCGTCCTGCATCCTGGCCATGTCCTCGTCGAACCAGGCTGTGGCCGGCACGTCGGCATTGAAGCGGATGCCCGTCAGCTTGCGGCGTTCGCGGCTGAACACCAGGCCACCGGACAAGTCGATCAGCGGGTGCTCGACCACCAGCTCGCCCAGCTTCTTCTGCGCGATATCGTACTTGTAGATGGCGGTGCGGTCGCGGCCCGCATTCGATGCCACGTACAGCGTCTTGTTGTCGTAGTCGAAGGCAATGGGCGAGATGCGCGATTCGCCCTCGCCCGCATTGCTGCCGATCTTCTCCCACGGGGCCCCCTCGCGCTCGCGGTGCCAGATGGTGATCTCGCGCGGCTTGGCGGGGTCGGTGCGCTCCTCGGCGCGCACGGCCACGCGCGGCACCAGGTCGCGGTCGATCACCCAGGACATCACGTTGCCCGGCGTGTCGAAGGTGAGCAGCTTGTACTCCCCGGTCAGCGTGTTGTAGCGATAGACATCGGTGTACGACTGGCTGCGCCCGTACAACTGGGTGATCACATCGCCACTGCCGTCGAACGTCCTCGACAGGATGTTCAGGCCGGGCACATGGCTGCTGGTCTGCACCGAGCTCGCCCGGCTTTGTCGCGCACTGGCGCGGTCGAGCGGAAAACGCAGGTCGCGCAGGTTGCTGCCGTCGACATCGATCGCGTAGGCCGACCGGAAGCGGATCTCGCCGCTCGCGTCGGCCAGGTCTGCGGTCGTCAGGTACAAGCGGTCATTGGTGACCCACTCGAAGTGGGACACATCGGCGTCGGAAAAGCCGGTCGACCCGAGCCGCTTTCCCGCCGCGAGATCGATGACCACCAGGTTTTCGCGGCCGCGCAAGGGAATGGTGGCCGCCACCCTGGACCCGTCGGGCGACAGCACCACGCGAGCATTCTGCGGGCGCCGGAAGAACACCTCGACCGGAATGTCCCGCGCCCGGGTGTACGCGGCAGCCGCCGCGGTCGCACCCTTTGCAGGCAAGGCGTCTTGCGCGCACGCCGTGCTCAACCAAAAGCCGGCCCACACGGCACCGGTCGCCCATGCAAATTTCATGACGCCTCCCTGTTGATCTGCGCGCCTGCCCCGCAACGTCAACGCGGGCCGCGGTGCCGCCATCGGCCGGGAATTATCGCCCCAACCACTGACGCAATTTTTCCGCCGCACGCTCCACTTGCGCCCCCACGCCACTCTTGTTTGCCAGCGCACCCAGCCACTGCTGCAGGCCCAGCACATCGGCGGCGGCCAGTGCGAGTTTGGCCTTGAATGCCGCGCCCACCGAGAACGAGGGATCGTCGAGGCGCCCGGCGAGGTGGAACGGGATGTCGATGCGGCCTTCGTGGTCCTTCAGGCGCTCGACCAGCGCCTCGCGCGGCAAGCCCATGAACGTCGTCACGCCGCCGCCGGCCTTGAGTTCCAGGTCGCGCACCACCACGCGGCCCGGCGCATCAAGTAAACGTTGGGCGATGGTCGACCGCAGCTGCAGGTCGAATTCGCCGCGCCGCACGCCGGCTTCCGCCGCTTTCAACAGGTACGGTTCGACGCTGGCCAGCGCCACGCGCTGCGCGCCGAACTCGAGCTGGCTGTCCAGCGTGCCTGGCGTCAGGCGGCCGGAGAGCCGCAGTTGCCCAGCCGCGCCGAGCCGGGCCGTGGCCTGGATCGCCAGGGGTGCGGCCGCGTCGCCCAGGGCAACATCCCGGACAATGGCATTGACACCTCGCAGGGCCACACGATGCGGCGGTTGGCTCACCAGGCTGTCGATCATTGCCACCGAGGAGCCGGTGATCACAAGTTCACCGATGTGAATGCGCCGGCGCGGCGCATGGCCTGCTTCGGGTCCTGCGCCGGCAACGCGGCGCGGCTCGGTAAATGCCGGCACTGCGCGCCAGCGGCCCTGCCCGGTGCGCCAGATCGTCACGTCCGCACCGGTGACCTCGACGCGCGCCACGCGGATGTCCTGCGACAGCAACGACAGCCATTCGGGCACCACGCGGATGCGCGCGACGCGCAGGGGGTGCCTGCCCGGCCATCCCGCTGGAGCCGCGTACGACAAATCCTCAATGTCCACGCCGTTCCAGGCGAGGCCGATGCGTGCCGCGCGCGCCTCGGGGCCGAGCGCGGTGCGAATCGACTGCTCGGCCTGGCGCAACAACACCTGCCACAGCGCGAACAGGAAGGCGGCCAGCGCCACGCCCGCGCCGGCCAGGACCCAAGCGCGGCGGCGCGGTGTCTGCCGGACAGGCGGATCCTGGGGCGCGGCGCCGGTCACGGTCAGTTCGGCGTCGCGATCAACTCGAAGAGCGATTGCACCGCCTGCCCGGCCTGGTCGCGGATCAGGAATTCCATCACGCGCGCCTTTTGCCAGGCCGTGAAGCTGCGCCATGCCAGGTCGGCACTGGCGGCCTCGACCGGCACTGACACGGCGGCCGCCACCGGGTTGCGGCCGATCACCGTCTGCGTGGCCAGGTCGACGACCAGCACCTGGAAGTGCGCGAACGGCACGATGTCGCCGTCCGCACCGGCCGGCACATCGACGATGAACCCCAGGCCCTCGCCCAGCCCGCGAAAACGCGCAGCCCTCTGCGACGCGCCCGCCACCGACGACGTCCAGACCACGGGCGCACGGTGCTTCAAGAGCAGGACCAGGTGCGTGGCGGCCTGTTGCTTGGTGCTGTCGAGCACCTCCTGCGGGATGCGGATGCGGCCGTCGCGCTCGGCGAACCACTCCGCCTGGCGCTGGTAGATGGCGTTGCCGCGTGCCGACAGTTGCGCGATCTCGGTTTTCGGCGCCACCGCCCAGATCGCCCGCGAGGCGGCATCCACAGCGACCGCGTCGAAGACGCCCTCCTTGACCGTGACCGCGCCGCGCACCGCGGCCTGCTCTTCGCCGGGCAGGCTGCGCGGCACGACCACGTCGACCTTGTCGCCGATCACCGACAGCACCGCATAGACGGGCTTGGCCGGCGCCTGCGCCATGGCGGACCCCGCGAGCCAGAATCCCAGGGCGAACAGCCCCCGCAACGCACGCATGAGGCAGCGGAGGGCGTTACTTGAGCGCCTTGTAGCGGATACGGTGCGGCGCGGCACCTTCCTCGCCCAGGCGGCGCTTCTTGTCAGCCTCGTACTCGTTGTAGTTGCCATCGTAGAACACCCACTGCGAATCGCCCTCACAGGCCAGGATATGCGTGGCGATGCGGTCGAGGAACCAGCGGTCGTGGGAAATGACCATGATCGAGCCGGCGAACTCCTGCAACGCATCTTCCAGCGCGCGCAGGGTTTCGACGTCCAGGTCGTTGGAAGGTTCGTCGAGCAGCAGCACGTTGCCGCCCTTGAGCAGCGTGAAGGCCAGGTGCAGCCGCCCGCGTTCGCCGCCGGACAGGTTACCCACCAGCTTCTGCTGGTCGCCGCCCTTGAAGTTGAAGCGCCCGAGATAGGCGCGCGACTGCATCTCGAACTTGCCGACGTTGATGATGTCGAGCCCGTTGGAAATGGCTTCCCACACCGTCTTGTCATTGGGCAACACGTCGCGCGACTGGTCGACCATCGCCAGGTTCACCGTCGGCCCGATTTTCACTTCGCCGGTGTCCGGCTTTTCCTTGCCGGTGATGAGCTTGAACAGCGTGGATTTGCCCGCGCCGTTGGGGCCGATCACGCCGACGATGGCGCCCGGCGGCACCTTGAACGACAGGTTGTCGATCAGGCAGCGGTCGCCGAAGGACTTGGTGACGTTGACGAACTCGATCACCTCATTGCCCAGACGCTCGGCCACCGGCACGAAGATCTCCTGCGTCTCGTTGCGCTTCTGGTACTCGTAGCTGGACAATTCCTCGAAACGCGTCATGCGCGCCTTGGACTTGGCCTGGCGGCCCTTGGGGTTCTGGCGCACCCACTCGAGTTCCTTCTTCAGCGCCTTCTGCCGCGCCGATTCGCCGGACTCTTCGCGCTTCAGGCGATCCTGCTTCTGGTCGAGCCAGGAGCTGTAGTTGCCCTTCCAGGGCACGCCCATGCCGCGGTCGAGTTCGAGGATCCATTCACACGCGTTGTCCAGGAAGTAGCGGTCGTGGGTCACGCCGACGACGGTACCGGGAAAGCGTTGCAGGAACTGTTCCAGCCAATCGACCGACTCGGCATCCAGGTGGTTGGTCGGCTCATCGAGCAGCAGCATGTCCGGCTTGGACAGCAGCATGCGGCACAGCGCCACACGGCGCTTTTCGCCCCCGGACAGATTGCCGATCTTGGCCTCCCACGGCGGCAGGCGCAAGGCGTCGGCGGCAATTTCCAATTGGGTGTCGGCATTGTCGCCGTCGCCGGCTGCGATTTCGGCCTCCAACCTGGCCTGCTCTTCGGCCAGCGCATCGAAATCGGCGCCTTCCTCGGCATAGGCGGCGTACACCTCTTCGAGGCGCTGCTTCGCCTTCAACACGCCGCCGATGCCTTCCTCCACGGCCTCGCGCACCGTTTGGTCGGGATTCAATTGTGGCTCCTGCGGCAGGAAGCCGATCTTGATGCCCGGCATGGGCACGGCTTCGCCCTCGATTTCGGTGTCGATGCCGGCCATGATCTTGAGCAGCGTGGACTTGCCGGCACCGTTCTGCCCCAGCACGCCGATCTTGGCGCCGGGGAAGAAGGACAGGGAAATATCCTTGAGGATCTGACGCTTGGGCGGAATGATCTTGCCCACGCGGTTCATCGTGTATACGTACTGAGCCATGGAATTGGTGCGAAGTGAAAAGCGGAAGACTGGGAAGCCCGTTGCGGCCTGCCAACGGGCGGCAAGCCGGCATTTTACGCGATTGACCTTGCGCATCCGTGCGAAAGACCGGAAAAAGGGCCGAGGCCGCGGTTCGGCACCCGACCCGGCCAAATCCCACCCATGCGGGTGGGGAATTGGCGGACCGGAATGACTATGCTGGGGTTCCTGCATTTCGCCCGTCCCTCCCCCTGACATGGTCGACCACGCCTCGGCAATCGATTTCTCGATTCCCTACAACGTCCACTACGATTTCGACCGCGACCTGCGCGAGTTGCCGATCGACCGGGCCGCCATGGAACGCGGCGTGGCCTGGCTGGGCCGCCAGATCACCAACCTGGGCGGTGACCTGCACGCGGTGGCGCGGCTTTCCGGCATGCACGGCGTGTATTCGCGCATCCTCGGGCACCTCGAGCAGGCCGAGGCGTCGCTCAGGAGCGCGGTGGACCTGTCGCGCTCGGTGCTCGACACGCGGCTGGTGTTCATCAATGAGCTGCGCCTGGCGCACGTGCACCAGTGGCAGGGCCGCTTCGACCTGTCCACGCCGATGTTCGAGGAACTGCTGCTGCGCGCCGAGAAGGACCGCCACCTCGGCCTGCTGCTGGATTTCGCCATGCAGCACGCCGGCAAGAACGCTTTCGACCAGGGCAAGTATGCCGAGGCCCTGAGCCACTTCGCCGGCGCCCTCGCGCTGCGGCGCCTGAAGAACGATGCGCGCTTGCTGCAATCGACGGAAACCGCCATCGCCGTCACGCGCAGCCGCATCGAGGCCCTGCCCGCCACGCCACGCGCCGCGTAGGACGCCCGCCGGGTGCTAGATTGGCGGGTCCGGAGACCCTTCCCGCCGCCATGTCCACACGCACCCTGAATCTCGACGATCCGCTGTACGCCTACCTGCTCCGCCACGGTACCCGCGAACACCCGGCGCAGGCCGGCCTGCGCGAGGCCACGCGCACGCACCCGCGTGCGGTGATGCAGATCTCGCCCGAACAGGGGCAGTTCATGGCGCTGCTGGTGCAACTGATCGGTGCGCGGCGCACCCTCGAGGTCGGCGTGTTCACCGGCTACAGCGCGCTCAGCGTGGCGCTGGCGCTGCCCGCCGACGGCCGCATCCTGGCCTGCGACGTGAGCGAGGAATTCACCGCCATCGGCAAACCGTACTGGCGCGATGCCGGCGTGGCGGACAAGATCGACCTGCGCATCGCCCCAGCGGTGGAAACGCTCGACCACTGCCTGGCCAACGGCCGCCAGGGTCACTATGACTTTGCCTTTATCGACGCCGACAAGCCCAATTACGACGCGTACTACGAGCGCTGCCTCGCGCTGGTGCGCACCGGGGGCCTGATCGCCATCGACAACACGCTGTGGAGCGGCCGCGTGGCCGAGGCAGCGTCGACGCACGACGCCGACACGGCGGCGCTGCACGCCCTCAACGCCAAGCTGCACGCCGATGCGCGCATTGACGTGTCGATGCTGCCGATCGGCGACGGGCTCACCCTGGCGCGCAAGCGCTGACCGTCACAAACCGGCACACGCGCGCGCAGAACAGCAAACCCAAGCACTGGCGCGGTGTTTGGGGCATTTTTGCCGTAAACCCCGCGTCCCTTCTGGGTTTTGGTGCCTGAGCCTCGACACGGTCGACGCCGACCGGCGTAAAATGCGCGCCACGCCCCCTTGCCGGACTCGACCATGAATGCACCCATCGCCCCGCAGTTGTTGTCCAACCCGTTGCTCGACATGTGGGACACGCCTTTCGGCCTGCCGCCCTTCGCGCGCATCGACGCCGCCCATTTCGCACCGGCGTTCGAGGTGGCGATGGGCCGGCACCGCGCCGAGGTCGACGCCATCGCGCACGCCGCGGAGCCGCCGAGTTTCGCCAACACCGTCGTCGCGCTCGACCAGTCGGGCCGCCTGCTGTCGCGCGTGAGTCTGTTGTTTGACAACCTGTGCTCCTCGGAGACCTCCCCGGTGCTGCAGGAGGTGGAACGCGACATGGCGCAGCCGCTGGCGGCGCATTACAACGCGATCTACCTCGACGCCGCATTGTTCGCGCGCATCGATGCCGTGCATGCCGCGCGCGCCACGCTGGGACTGGACGCCGAACAGGTGCGCCTGGTGGAGCGCGTTCATCTCGATTTCGTGCGCTCCGGCGCAAATTTGTCCGGAGTCGCACGCGCGCGCTATGCGGCCATCACCGAACGCCTCGCGGCGCTGACCACGCTGTTTGCTCAGAACGTGCTGGCCGACGAATCCGGCTTCCAGCTGGTCCTGCGCGGCCCGGCGGAACTGGCCGGCCTGCCGCCGTTCCTGGTCGCCGCGGCCAAGGAAGCGGCCGTCGAGCGCGCGATCACCGATGCCGACGCCCACGTCATCACCCTGTCGCGCTCGCTGGTGGTGCCGTTCCTCACCTTCTCCACGCGCCGCGACCTGCGCGAGAAGGCCTATCGCGCATGGACCTCGCGCGGCGAGGGCTTGTCCGGCGCCGACAAGGCCAACGCGCCGCTGATCCGCGAGATCATGGCTTTGCGCCACGAGCAGGCAACGCTGCTGGGCTATCCGAACTATGCGGCCTACGCGACCGACGACACCATGGCCCGCTCACCGGAGGCCGTGCGCGGCTTGCTCGACCAGGTGTGGGAACCGGCCAAGGCGCGCATGGCCGGCGAGCGCGCCGCGCTGCAGGCGATTGCCGACCGCGAGGCGCCGGGGTGTGCGATCGAAGCCTGGGACTGGCGTTTCTACGCCGAAAAGGTGCGCCATGCGCAGTACGCACTCGACGACGCCGAGCTGAAGCCGTACTTTTCCCTGGACCGCATGGTCGAGGCGGCCTTCGACTGCGCCACGCGCCTGTTCGGACTGACCTTCACCGCGCGGCCGGACATCGCGGCTTACCACCCTGACGTGAGGGTGTACGAAGTCCACGCCGGCGGCAAGCTCAAAGCCATCTTCCTGCACGACAACTTCGCGCGGCCGACCAAGAGGAGCGGCGCGTGGATGAGCATCCTGCGTTCGCAATCGAACGTCGAGGGCGCGGTGGTGCCGATCGTGCTCAACAACAACAACTTCGCCAAGGGCGCACCCACGCTGCTGTCGTTCGACGACGTGCGCACCCTGTTCCACGAGTTCGGCCATGGCCTGCATGGCATGCTCTCCAACGTGCGCTACGAGCGTCTCGCGGGCACCAGCGTGCTGCGCGATTTCGTCGAGCTGCCTTCGCAGATCTTTGAGCACTGGGCCGAGGAACGCGAGGTGCTCAAGAAGCACGCGCGGCACGTGGACACCGGCGCGCCGATTCCCGATGCGCTGATCGACCGCCTGCAGGCGGCCGCCAAGTTCAACCAAGGCATGGAGACGGTGGAATACACCGCCTGCACGCTGGTCGACCTGGCGCTGCACGAGTGCACGGAGTTCGACGACCTCGACATCGACCGCTTCGAGCAAGAGCAGCTCGCGCGCATCGGCATGCCCGCCGACGTGCGCATGCGCCACCGCCTGCCGCACTTCCTGCACCTGTTTGCCGGCTCCTCCTACGCGTCCGGCTACTACGTATACCTGTGGGCCGAGGTGCTCGATGCCGACGCGTTCGAGGCCTTCAGGGAAGCCGGCAGCTCCTTCGATCCCGCCATCGCCAAGCGCCTGCACGACTGCGTGTATTCGGTGGGCAACAGCGTGGAGCCGGGCGCCACGTTTCGCGCCTTCCGCGGTCGCGATCCAAAGGTCGAACCGATGCTGCGGCAACGCGGGTTGATGTAGCCGGAAAACTCCAGCGACCGCGGCGTAGGCGCCACCCTTTGCCCTTGGGCCCTGGTTGGCCGGAACGCCCCATCCGTGCCGGAGTTCCAGGCTTGCGATCCTCCCGGACCCCAAGCCCCCGAACCCCAGCCCCGGTTGTCAGCACGCGGTCAGGAAGAACCGGCTCCCTGGCTGGCTGAACCACCGGCAACCGGTGCCCGAGAGCAGCACGCGGTGCGGGCTGCCCTGCGCGTTGGTAAAGATCTGCAATTCGCCGCTGCGCGAACCCAGCCCCAGCGGATTGAACGCCACGTTGATGGTGCACGACGCCTGCGCGGCCAAGCTGCCGCCGCAGTTGTTCATCTGCGTGTAGTCGCCCACCGCCACGATGCTGGCGATCGTCATCGACAGCCCGCCCTCGTTCTTCAGCGAGAACAACTGCATCGGCGCGGCACCGCCAAAAATGGTGTTGCCGAAACCGATGGCTGTAACACTGGGGGAGGCGATCGGCCGCGGCGCCAGCACCCCGTTGCCGGTCAGCGCGATGCTGCTTGCCGACGCCGCATTCTGCGCGTCGCTCACCACGAGGATGGCCGCGACCTTGGCGCCGGTGCTGGTGGGCGTAAAGGTCAGCTGCAGGGTGCACGCGGCCCCGGCGGGAATGCTGGAACAGTTGCCGGTCAACGCGAATTGCGCAGCGTGGGTGCCGCCGAGCGTCGCGCTGCTCACCGAAAGCGAGGCATTGCCGGCGTTGGTGATCGTCACCGCGCGCGGCATGCTCGGCGTGTTGACGACCTGGTCGCCGAAGTCGATGGACGCCGGCAGCGAGATCACGGCCAGCGGCTGCGCGATGCCGGTACAGGTCAGCAGGATGATCTTCGGGCTGCCGGTGGCGTTGTGGGTAATCGACAGTTGTCCCATCAGGGTGCCCAACGCGGCCGCGGTGCAGGCCACTGCGATCTGGCAGCTGTTGCCGGGTGCGACGCTGGCCCCGCAGTCCATCGGCGTCACGCTCGGCGGGGTGGTGCGCGCGAAACCGGCGCCGGTGACCGTGATCGCCGTGAGGTTGAGCGTTGCGAGCCCGGTGTTGGTGACGACGATGCTCGCCGGCGCACTGGCCACGCCGACCACGGCATTGCCCAGGTTGTAGCTCGTCGCCGGCACTGCGATGGCCGGCACCGCCAGCGGCACGCCGGTGCCGGTCAACGCGATGGTGTGCGGGCTTCCGGGCGCGTTGCTGGTGATGGTGATGGTGCCGCTCAGCGTGGCGGCCGTGAGCGGGGTGAACGTGATCGAAATCGTGCAGGTACCCAGCGGGACAATCGGCGGCGTGCTGATCGGGCAGGTGGTCGTGAAACCAAAGTCGCCGGCCGCCGTGATGCCGGAAATGATGAGGTTGGCCGTGCCGCTGTTGCCGATGGTGACCACCGTGGCGGGGCTGGTGGTGCTCACGGTGCGGGTCCCGAACGGCACCGTGGTCAGCGAGCGCGCCAGCACCGGCGAAGGCGTGGCCGCCGCCGGTTGCAGGAACTGGCCGATGGCCACCGGGCCGACGCCGACTGGGACTGTCGCCACGATGGTGTTCGAGCCGGTGTCGAACACGGAGACGTTGTTGCTGCCGTTGTTGGACACGTACATGCGCGTACCGGCCGCATTGCCGGCAACGCCCCAGGGCGTGGTGCCGGCCGCCAGCGTGGCGGACACCATGTTGGTCGCCGTGTCGATCACAGAGACGTTGTTGGTGCCGCTGTTGCTCACCCAGGCCTGGGCGCCGTTGGGCGTCAGCGCGATGCCGCGCGGATTGGACCCCACCGGCACGGTGGCAACCACGGTGCCGGACCCGGCGTCGATCACCGACACGTTGCCGCTGGTGCACACCACGTAGATGCGCGTGCCGCTGCCGTTGACCACCGGCTGGTACGGCCCGGCGCAGACCGGGATGGTGCCGATCACGGCGTTGGTGCCGGTGTCGATCACTGCGAGCGCATTGCCGCTTGATGCCGTCACATAAACCTTGGACCCCGCCGGGTTCACCACTGCCGACGAGGGGAAGGTAATGCCGGTCACCGTGGCCGTCACGGTGTTTGACGACGTATCGATCACGGATACGCTGTTGCTGGTCTGGTTGGGCACATAGACGCGCGTGCCGGCCGGGTTGACCGCCGCCGAGCCCGGTTGTGAGCCAACCGGCACGGTGGCTACCACCGTGTTGGTGGCCGTGTCGATCACCGACACCGAATTGCTCTGCTGGTTGGAGATGTAGGCGCGCGTGCCTGCCGGATTGACCGCCGCCCCCACCGGGCCGGTGCCCACATTGATGGTCGTGGCGAGCGTGTTGGTCGGCAGGTCGATCACCGAGACCGTGCTGCCGGTGAACCCGGTGAAGATCGGGATGTACGCGAACGGCCCGGTGGGCGCCGCGGTGACGGTCAACGTCGCGCTACTGGTGTTGGCGTTGTTGCCACGGTTGGTGACCAGGTTGCCCGGGCTCACGGTCACGGTGCGCATGCCGGCGGCGGCCGATTGCACTTGCACGGTCACGGTACAGGTGGCCATCGCCGGGATCACGCCGGCCATGCCCAAGTCCACCGTGCCGGTCGAAATGAAGGCCCCGAGACTGCAACTGTCGGTCAGCCCGCTCATGGTGAGCCCGGTGACGGTCACAGCACTGCCCAGCACGATCGACGCGGGCGACGGCCCGGGGTTGTTGAGCGTGATTGTTAGCGTGGCATTGACACCGGTGATGACGGACATGGGAGCCACCGAAACCGTCATCAAGGGAGTGGCAGGCGCCACGCCCGTCACATTGAGCATCACGTCGAGCGGCGTGGACTGGTTGGCGGGCATAGTGTTCACATACACGGTGTCCGTCAGTGCGCCGAGCGCGTTCGGCGTGGCTGTGACGTCAAATGTGCAAGAGGCCATGGGACTGAGTGTCGGTGCCATGAGGCACTGGCTGCTGCCCAGCACTCCAAAACCGGCACCACCACCGGTGAAACTGATGCTGCTCAAGCTGATGGTCACCGGCGAGGTGTTGGTAAAGGTCACCGGCTGCGAAGCACTGGTGACGCCCTGCACCACCGACCCGAAGTTGAGCGTGGCCGGCGCATAGGTCGTCGTCGGCAGCAGGCCATTGCCGTTGATGGCGATCATGTGGGGGCTGCCGGCGGCATTCGTCGTCAGGCTGAGCCCCCCGGAAAACGCACCCGAGAACGGCGGCGTGAACGTGAAATCGATCGTGCAAGAACCCATCGGCGCCACGGTCACGCAACTGTTGGCGGAAATGCCGTACGGACCGGCGACGATCGGTGCGGCCACCGTCAGGTTGGTGCCACCGGTGTTGGTGATGGTCAGGGTCTGCGCACCGCTGGTGGTGCCTACGGTCTGTCCGGGGAAGGTGAACATCGTTGCGCTAGGGGAAAACACCGGTGCGGCGGCCGCCATCCCCGTGCCGGTGAGCATGACCGTATGCGGGCTGCCGGTTGCATTGGACACGATACTGAGGACCCCGGACGCCGGCCCCAACGCGCCGGGCGCAAAGATCAGGTTCAACACACAGGTTCCCATCGGCGCAATGTTGACCGGCATGCCGGTGTTGGCCTGCCCGGTGGCATTGGAGCCAAAGCCACAGTAATGCGCGGCATTGGGTGCCGGGCCGCTCGTGGTGTCGACAAACACCGGGGCGCCGGAGTTGCTGATGCCGTTGATGGTGAGCGTGCCCATGCCGGAGTTGGTGATGGTGAGTGTTTGCACCGCACTGGAGGTCAACACCGTGGTGCTGGGGAACGTGCCGGAGCCGGTGATGGATACGGCGGGCGCGGCGGTGGTGAAGGTGACCGCCGGGGAGAATTCGGAGGTATTGCCCGCCTTGGGTCCGGTCAGGGCGCGCGTGTAGGCCGTCACGGTCGACACGCCCGGGGTCATGCCGCCCACGCCAAAAGCACCGGTGAACAGTCCTGTTGCATCGGTGGCCACTGGCGTACACGCGACTTCCTGCCGGCACTGGTTGCCACCGGTGGCATTGACGCAAAAGCAGACGTTGAAGTTCGACGAGCCGCTGCTCTTGAGCGTGAAGTTCACGTCGCCCGTGGTCATGCCGGTGGGCGCGATGGTGCTGATCACCGGGAAATTGAGCAGTCGATTGCCGCCGTTATCGGTATCGTACGGGGACGCGGCATCGTCGTTGGGCGTGGGACCATCGCCATTCAGATCGATGCCGATGACGGTGTTGTCCGCGATCTTGTTGTTCTGGATCAGGTTGCTCGAGCCCGTGTCGACCGCAATGCCGGTCTGGTTGAAGACGATGATGTTGTTTTGCACTTGCGCGACATTGGTATTGAGGATGTGCACACCCTTCACGTTCGGGCCGGGTGTCAAGCCCGCGCCGGCACCGATCAGGTTGTTCTGCACCGAGAGCGAAGCGCCGCCGGAGTTGAGCGTGGCGATGCCGGCGGTGGTGGAATGCACGAACACGTTGCGATTGTCCAATGCGGGGCCACCGATCAGCGTGCCCGCCGCCCCGTCGTGATAGACACCGAATCCATTCTGGAAAAAATAGTTGCCGCCTGCACTGGTGCCGGTGGCGGCAGGATTGATCCGCAGCCCGCCGGTCCAGTTCGCAAAGTTGATGCCCTTGATGACCGTGTTGGGGGCCTGCACCACGATGCCGTCGCAACCGGGGCATGCCGTCCCGTCGAGATTGACGACCAGGTTGCCGTTCCAGTCGGTCGCCGAGGAATTGACCGCTGTGCCGGACTGGGTGTAGCCGTCGATGACCAGCCCTGTGCATCCGGAAATGACCGGCAAAGGCGTTCCCGGCTGGATCGTGGTCTGACCCATCGGCAACAGGAAGTGGATCGAATACGGGCCGTTGACGCACCCGCCGCCGGACTCGGCGTTGAAGCGGGTCAAGGCATTGCGCAACGACGGCAGCGTGGGCATCAGGTCGTCGTTGGTGTCGACCACCCACACCGTTTCGTTGGCACGCAACCGCACCTGCGTGGCGGTGTATTGCTCGAGGAACCGGCGTGGCGCATCGAAGGAAATGCCCTCGCTGCCGCCGGAAAAGGTGCCGATCACCGAACCTGCGGTGATGATGTCGAGGAACGTGCCCACCGGCGGCGCGAACGGCGCAAACACCTGCCGGATCAGGTTGCCGCCGAGATTGGCATTGCCGCTGACCAGGATGCGGTCGTACTGCGTCGGCGCGGTGCCGATGAGGTTGAAATCCACGGCTGCGGACCCGGTGAGCGACAGGTTGCCGTTCACGTTGATCAGTCCAATCATGCCGAAACCGGGCGCCGGTCGCAGGATGGCTCCCGAACTGTGCAAGGTGCCGACCACAAACGTCAGGCCCGCGCCCGGGCTGCCGCGCACGCCGCCCATCGCCAGCTGCAGCACCTGGCCGGGCGCGTTGATCGTGCCGCCGCCGAAGATCAGGCTGAACACGCCGCTGGTGTGCGAGTAGCCGGCCGCCTGTGTCAGGTTGAGCGTGTTGCCGGCCGGAATCTCCAGGTTGCCGCCGTTCTCGAAGATGCCGTCGAGCGTGACATTGGTGGCGAATGCCGTGAAAACGCCGGAGGTGTTGCGAAGCTTGGTGCCGGCGGCAAACGTGTGGTTGCCCACCGCTCGGTAGGCAGTGCCCCCGGTCATGACAATTTCCGACCCCGCGCCGCTCACGTTGACCACGCCCACGGTCGTGGTGCCGCCGTTGGTGACCAGGATCGCGTTGTTCAGGTTCAAGGCGCCGGCGGAGAAGTCGATGCCGGCGCCCGTGCCCAGCTGCAGTGACACGCCGGCCAGGGAATTGAGGCCGGCGCCCCAGGCCACGAAGCTGCCCGCACCGGTCGTGATCGCCGTCGCGGCAAAACCGGACCCCTGCACGGTGCCGTTCTGCAGGAACAGTTCGTTGACCTGCGTGGTGGGCAGCGACACGATCGCCGTGCGTCCAGTGGTGATTTCCGCACGGTCGGCCGGGCCGGGCGTGCCGGCCGGTGAGCCATTGCCGCCTGAGCAGTTGTCCCAGTTGGCGGGCACGTTCCAACTGCCCATGGTCTGGTTGAATTGACAGACGGCGGCCGTCGCTTGAGGGGTCATGCCCAGCATCGACACGGCCAGCAAGGCCAACGCCCATCGCGACGGGAAACCTGCGCTCGTTCGTATCATCACCGCCCTCGGTCTGATGAGTTGAACTGCAAAGTCAATATCCGGCGCGGCGTTCCAGCACATTTCGCCCCAAAGTGCGCGTAGATCCTGGGGTTTGCCCCGGAATTCCCGCACACATGGTTCACCCGCCCCTCACCGGCCAGGCAGATGCACACCGCACTGCTGTCGAGGTTACTCCTCCCCTGAAAAACCCGATAGTGCAACGCTTCACACATCCCGCAAAAAAGGGATTCGGCCCCGCGGGCGCGCCGCGTAACATGCCGGTCATGACCAAGGTCCTCATCGTCGAAGACGACGCCGCGATGCGCGCGCGGTACGCGCAAATGCTCTCGGCCGATCCGTCCTTCGAGGTGGTGGCCAGCGTGGGCACGGGTGCCGAGGGGCTGGCGATGGTGGACCTGCGCAAGCCCGACGTGTTGTTGATCGATTTGGGGCTGCCCGACATGAGCGGCATCGAAGTCATCCGGCACGCGAACCAAAACGTGCCCAAATGTGAATGCATGGTCGTGACGGTCTTCGGCGACGAGGAACACGTGCTGGCCTCGATCGAAGCCGGCGCGGCGGGCTACTTGCTCAAGGACGCCACAGCCGAGGCGTTCCTGGCCGGCATCCGCGAACTCATCAGTGGCGGGAGTCCCATCAGCCCGATCATCGCGCGGCGGCTGTTGAAGCGCTTCCAGGGAGAGCCGGCGCCGGTCGAACCCGGCGCCACGCCGGACGGACCGGACGTGGCGCTGTCGGCCCGCGAAAAGGAAATCCTGCTGCTCGCCTCGAAGGGGTTCAATTACCCCGAGATGGGTAAACTCATGGGCATCTCGCCCCACACCGTGACCAGCCATGTCAAGAAAATCTACCGCAAGCTCGCGGTGCATTCGCGCGGCGAGGCGGTGTTCGAGGCCAATCGCATGGGGCTCATCCGCACGCTGTAGGGCGTGCCGGGCGTTTGGACCCCGCCGATGAGGATCGCGCGCATGGCGCGGGCCGCGGGCCTGGCCTGCCTGGCCCTCTTCCCGGTGGCCGGTGCGGCGCAGCTGCCGACCGCGCCCGTCGACCCATCCCCGCAGACCTTCGCCAACGCGGAGTTCATCCAGACCGCGCGGGTCGAGATGCCGGAAGCCAGCGCCGCCTGGACCCCCGTGACCCTTCCGGACAGTTGGAACAAGCAGCAGCGCCCGCGGCGCGAGATCGGCTGGTATCGCGTGCGCTTTGCGCTTGCCGGGGCGCCGCGCTCCCCGCAGGCGATCTACATTCCGCGCGTGACCAACAACGTGGCCGTGCACATCAATGGCGTGTTTGTCGGCACCTCCGGGGACATCGAAAAACGCGAGATGAGCTGGAACCTCGCGCAGTTCTTTCCCGTGCCGCCCACGCTGCTCAAGGCCGGCACCAACGAGGTCCTGATCCGCCTGCACCCGGACGGCTTTCAGCGCGCCGGCCTGTCCGAAATCCAGTTCGGCGAGGAGACGGGGCTGCGCCCGGCGTACGAGCGCCGCGTGTTCTTCCAGAGCACCGCGCCGATGTTCATCTCGGCGATGCTGTCGCTCACGGCCCTGCTGTCACTCGCACTGTGGGTGGGCCGGCGCAAGGAAACGGTATTCGCCTTCTTCATCCTGCAATGCCTCGCCACCAAGGCGCGCATCTGGCACACCTTCACGCGCGACCCGCAATCGTTGGGCTGGCTGCTGGCGGCGCCGTCGCTGACCTGGATGATGGCGATGCAGACCTCGTTCGCGCTGCGCTTCTGCGGCCAGAGCGCGCCGCGTTTCGAGAAATTCATGTGGGGCTATGCGGTCCTGGCCACCGTGGCCCTGGTGGCGTTCCCGACCGGGCCGGTGGTGCTGGCCAGCTTCCTGGTCAACGCGGTGATCGCGCTGGCGATGATGGCCGTGCTTGGCCGCGCGCTGACGCGCAACCCGAACCTGGAGAACATCAGTCTGCTGGTGGCGATCTACATCAATTTCGGGCTGGCGATCCACGACCTGCTGAACTACCGCGAGCTGCTCGGATTCACCAACATCTACCTGTTGCCGCTGGGCGCGCCCCTGCTGCTGTTTGCCGTGGCGATCCTGCTGATCCGCCGCTTCACCCATGTCATGGAGCAGCACGAAAAACTCAATGCCGAGCTGGCGCAGCGCGTCGAGGCACGCGAGCGCGAGTTGACGCACTCCTACGAACGGCTGCGCCAGGTCGACCAGCAGCGCACCACGGCCGAGGAGCGCCAGCGCCTGATGCGCGACATGCACGATGGCCTGGGATCGCACCTGATGTCGACGCTGGCGCTGGCCAAATTGGGCACGCTGAGCAACCGGCAGATGCAGGACGTGCTGACCGACTGCATCGACGAACTCAAGATCACCATCGATTCGCTGGAGCCGGTCGAGTCGGACTTGCTGGTGGTGCTGGGCAACCTTCGCTACCGGATGGAGCCGCGCCTGAAGGCCGCCGGCATCGAGCTGGAGTGGGCGGTGTCGGACCTGCCGCCGCTGGCCTGGCTGGACGCGGAGAACGTGCGCAGCGTGCTGCGCATCGTGCAGGAGGCGTTCACCAACACGTTGAAGCATGCCTCCGCCTCGCGCATCACCCTGTCCACCGCGGTGGACGTGAGCAACGCCCGCGTGGTGGTGCGGGTGACGGACAACGGGCAGGGTTTGGCAAGCACCAACGGCAAGGGCGGCAATGGATCATCACCGTATGCGGGGCGCGGCCTGGACAACATGAAAATCCGCGCCGCCAAGATCAACGGCCACGTCGAAGTGATGCAAATGGTCGGCGGCGGAACGTGCGTGAATCTCTATTTGCCGCTGGCGAAGGTGATGTGAATTCAGGGGCTGGAGGCTCGGGACTGGGGGCTAGGGAAACCCTCCGGCCTACTATGCTTCTAAATTGCGCAGGCCGTTTATACCGTCGAGTAACGCAAAGTCGTTTCGCTACAGCAATGATCGTTGCAATTCGCCACCTCGCGAGCCCCCAACCCCCAGCCCCCAGTCCCGCCTCTCAATAGCTCCTCGGCACCGCCCGGCCATTCACATACACGTAATAGGTGCGCGGATGCCAGCGTGGGCCGTAGCCGACCCAGCCCCAGCCATAGGGCCACAGATCGCGGTACGCATCGCGGCGCCCCTGGCGTTCGGCCATCTTGAGCTGGCCCTGCTGCATGTAGTCGATGACGGCGTCGGGTACGCCGTCGCGCGAGAGCTTGGCGTATTGCGAGGCCGTCACGTCGAAGACGGTGCGCGAGGCCTTCATCTCCTCGATGATGGCCGAGGCGTCCTTGCCTTTCTTGGTCATGTCCACCAGCTGGTCCAGCGTCAGCGGTTCGCGCTCGGGTTCGCCCAGCGTGGCGCAGCTGGCCAGGAACAACGGAATGAGGAATGCAGGTAGAATCGATTTCATGTCGCACCTCCTTCAAGTTCGCGCACACGATTCGGATCGCGCCACGGGCCGCAAATGCCCGTTCCGCTCCGAAATCTGGATTGTCGTCAAGCGCCGCGGTTCCCCGGCGAACGCCTGACCCCGCTTCGTGGTTGACACGCGGCGGAGGATTTTGTTCGCGCCATCCGCCTGTCCCGATTCGCGCGCGACCTTCCTTCCGCAGCCGCCAGCCGCTTTCACACACCGGTAGGACCGCGCAGGAGAATCGCCATGGATCTGTTTGACAACCCGATGGGCACCGACGGCTTCGAGTTCGTCGAGTACACCGCCCCCGACACGGCCGCGCTGGGGCGCTTGTTCGAGTCGCTCGGCTTCGCCGCCGTTGCCCGCCACCGCTCCAAGCGCGTGACGCTGTATCGCCAGGGCGGCATCAATTTCATCGTCAACGCCGAGCCGGACAGCTTCGCGCAGTCGTTTGCGCGCGTGCACGGGCCGTCGGCCTGCGCCTTCGGCATCCGCGTCAAGGACGCGGCCAAGGCGTTCAAGCGCGCGGTGGAGTTGGGCGCCAAGCCGTATGAGGGCCCGGTCGGGCCGATGGAGCTGAACATCCCGGCCATCCAGGGCATCGGCGGCTCGCTCCTGTACCTCATCGACCGCTACGGCCCGCGCAGCATCTACGACGTGGATTTCGTGCCAGTCGACGGGCACGGCATGGAGCACAAGGGCGTCGGCCTCGACATCGTCGATCACCTGACCCACAACGTCTATGTGGGACGCATGGACACCTGGGCGCAGTTCTACGAAAAGCTGTTCAACTTCCGCGAGATCCGCTACTTCGACATCAAGGGCAAGAAGACCGGCCTCACGTCGCGCGCGCTGACCAGCCCGTGCGGCAAGATCCGCATCCCGATCAACGAGCCTTCCGACCAGAAATCGCAGATCCAGGAATACCTGGACGCGTACAACGGCGAGGGCATCCAGCACATCGCCCTGTCCTGCTCGAACATCTACGAGACCGTGGAGGCGCTGCGCGCCACGGGCGTGAAGTTCCTCGATACGCCGGACACGTACTACGCCGCGGTGGACAAGCGGGTGCCCAACCACGGCGAGGACCTCGAGCGGCTGAAGAAGAACCGCATCCTGATCGATGGCGAAGGCCTCGACAAGGAATCGAAGGAAGACAAGCTGCTGCAGATCTTCACCGAGACCGTCATCGGCCCGATCTTTTTCGAGATCATCCAAAGGAAGGGCAACGAAGGCTTCGGCGAAGGCAATTTCCGCGCCCTGTTCGAGTCGATCGAAGCCGACCAGATTGCGCGCGGCGTGGTGTGAAGAAGCTGGTGAGCCACAGATGAACGCAGATAGATTCTTGCTACTCATCTGCGTTCATCTGCGGTTCCAACGACTTTGACAATTCCAACATGACAATCAAGTACCTCTCTGGTTTCGGCAACGAGCACGCGACAGAAGCGATGTTGGGTGCACTGCCGCACGGGCAGAATTCCCCGCAGCGCGCGCCGTTCAACCTCTACGCGGAACAGGTCTCGGGCAGCGCATTCACCGCGCCGCGCGACCACAACCTGCGCTCCTGGCAGTACCGGCTGCGGCCGTCGGCCGAGCATTCGGCGTACCGGCCGCTCGCGAAGGGGCTGCTGCGCACCGCCCCGAACCGCGAGCGCCCCGCACCGCCGGATCGCCTGCGCTGGGATCCGCTGCCGCTGCCCGCCGCCCCGACCGATTTCGTCGATGGCTTGGCGACGATCGCCACCAACGGCGATGCCGCGCTGCAGCGCGGCGTGGGGGTGCACCTGTATGCAGCCAACCAGTCGATGACCCGCTGCTTCTACGACGCCGACGGCGACCTGCTGATCGTGCCGCAGCAAGGCGCACTGATCCTGAAGACCGAGTTCGGCATCCTCGACGCCAAGCCGGGCGAGATCGCCGTAATCCCGCGCGGCCTGAAGTTTCGCGTGGAGATCGAAGAACCGGTGCGCGGTTACATTTGCGAGAACTACGGCGCGCCGTTCCGCCTGCCCGACCTGGGACCCATCGGCGCCAATGGCCTGGCCAACGCGCGCGACTTTCTGGCACCGGTGGCGTGGTTCGAGGACGTGGCCGGCCCGACGGACATCGTCGCCAAATTCGGCGGCAACCTGTTCACGGTGACCGTGCCGGGCTCGCCGCTCAATGTGGTGGCGTGGCACGGCAACTACTTTCCGTACAAGTACGAGCTGGCGCGCTTCAACAGTGTCAACTCGGTCTCTTTCGACCACTGCGACCCGTCGATCTTCACCGTGCTCACCGCACCCTCGGAAACGCCCGGCACGGCCAACGTGGATTTCGTGATCTTCCCGCCGCGCTGGATGGTGGCCGAGCACACCTTTCGCCCGCCATGGTTCCACCGCAACCTGATGAGCGAGTACATGGGACTGATCCACGGCGTGTACGACGCCAAGGCCGAAGGCTTCCTGCCCGGCGGTGGCTCACTGCACAACTGCTTCTCGGCCCACGGCCCGGACCAGGCCACGTTCGCCAAGGCCTCGCATGAGGACTTGAAGCCGGTCTATCAAGGCAACACGCTGGCCTTCATGTTCGAGAGCCGCTATGTTTTCGAGCCGAGCGCCTTTGCGCTCGAAGGCGCCCTCCTGCAAAAGAACTACGATGCCGTGTGGAACGGCTTTTCTTCCGCCCAGGTGAAATGACATGAAACTCGCTTCCTTGAAGGGCCCGACGCGCGACGGCACGCTCCTGCTGGTCGATGAGGACCTCAGCCGCGCGGTGGCCGTGACCGACATCGCACCGACCCTGCAATACGCGCTGGAGCATTGGCGCCATGTGCAGCCCCGGCTACTCGACGAGTTCGAAGCCATCGATTCGGGATCGTCGCGCCCCATCCTCGGCTTCCAAACCCTGCTGGACGAAGGCCGCATCGCCGCGCCGCTGCCGCGCGCGTACCAGTGGCTCGATGGCTCCGCCTACCTGTCGCACGTGGAGCGCGTGCGCCGCGCGCGCAACGACAAGGTGCCGGAAAGTTTTTACACGGATCCGCTGATGTACCAGGGCAATGGCGATGCCATGATGGGCCCGCGCGACGACATCGAGGTGCTGTCCGAGGACTGGGGCGTGGACCTGGAAGGCGAAATCGGCGTCATCACGGGCGACGTGAAAATGGGGGCCACGCCCGCCGAATGCGCGGACGCAGTGCGCCTGGTGGTGCTGATCAATGACGTGTCCTACCGCAAGCTCATCCCCGCGGAACTGGCCAAGGGCTTTGGGTTCGTGCATGGCAAAGGGCTGAATGCGCTCTCGCCTGTGGCGGTGACGCCGGATGAACTCGGCGGCGCCTGGAGCGACGAAAAGGGCGCGGGCAAACTCGACTTCCGCCTGCTCTGCCACGTGCGCGGCAAGTGGTTCGGCAATCCCAATTGCGCGGACGACATGACCTTCTCGCTCTACGACCTCATTTCCCACGCCGCGAAAACGCGGCCGCTGCGCGCCGGCACGCTGATCGGCTCGGGCACGGTCTCCAACCACGACAAGACCACCGGCTACTCCTGCATCATGGAAAAGCGGCTCGTGGAGCAGGTGGAACTGGGCGAGGCGAAGGAGGACTTCCTGCGCTTCGGCGACGAAGTCGAGATCGACATGGTGGACCACCATGGCGAGACGATCTTCGGGGCGATTCGGCAAAAGGTCGCAAAGGCGAAGTAATGGCCGGCCAAACCGATCATCCGCTGCGCGGCGACTACTCCCGGATGCGGCCGGACTACACGGTCGATCAGGATTACGCGCTCTATACGCCGGAGGAACAGGACCTCTGGAAACGCCTCTACGCGCGCCAGTGCGCACAGGTGCCGCAGTACGCCTGCGACGAATTCATCGACGTGCTCGGCACGCTCAACTTCGGCGCGGGCATTCCGCATTTCGAGGAAGTCAACGAAAAATTGCACAAGGCCACTCGCTGGACGCTGGTTGCCGTTCCCGGCCTGCTGCCCGACGACGTGTTTTTCGAGCATATGGCCAACCGCCGCTTCCCCACGTCGGTGTGGCTGCGCAACCCGGAAGAGTTCGACTACATCGTCGAGCCGGACATCTTCCACGACTTCTTCGGCCACGTTCCGCTGCTGTTCCACCCGGTGTTTGCCGACTACCTTGAAGCCTATGGTGTCGGCGGCGTGAAGGCCAAGGGCCTCAACGCGCTCGATTACCTGGCACGGCTCTACTGGTACACGGTCGAGTTCGGCCTGATCCAGACACCCAAGGGCCTGCGCACCTACGGCGCGGGGATTCTCTCCTCGGGCGGCGAGCTGCCGTACTGCATCGCCAACCCGAAGCCCAATCGCATTGCGTTCGACCTGATGCGCGTGATGCAGTCGAACTACAAGATCGACACGTTCCAGGAAACGTATTTCGTCATCCAGAGTTTCCAGCAACTCTTCGATGCCACGGCGCCTGATTTCACGCCGTATTACGAAATACTGCGCGGCCTGCCCTCACTGGCCGCAAACCAGACCATCCCCGAGGACCGGCTGATCAAAGTCTAGACACGACGCGGCGTTTGGGGCGTTTTGTGCCTGGACACCGCGCCGCTGCTCGAGTTTGGCATTCACTCACTCAAATCCGCGCACCAACCCGGCGGTGATCTGTGCAGCCGGCACTGCTGCACAGCCGCTGCGATCCGTGCCGGACCACAGGGGTGAGAAATCTTTACGCCCAAGCTTCTCGGCCGCTGCACGCAGCGGTGCGATGGCCGCGGTGGCCAGTGGAAACTCTGGCGCGGCTGCGTGGATCGGCCCCAAGTCGCGCATCAGGCGGTTGACCAGGCCACGCGCCGGGCGGCCGGTGAACAGGTTGGTCAGTGCGGTCTCCCTTGCGACATCGGCCAACGCGGCGCGATGAATCGGCGACGTGGTCGCTTCCGGGCATAACAGGTATGCCGTGCCCACCTGCACACCCGCGGCGCCCAGCGACATCGCGCGCCGCACCGCTTGCGCGTTGGCGATGCCGCCCGCCGCAATCACCGGAACCCCGACAGCATCGACGACGTCCGGCAGCAATTCCCACAGGCTGGGCTGCGACGCGAGGTCCGCGGTCAGGAACATGCCGCGGTGTCCGCCCGCCTCGACGCCCTGCGCGATGATGGCATCGACCCCTTGCGCCTCCAGCCAAAGTGCCTCCTCCACCGTGGTGGCCGAAGACAGGATGGCCGCGTCCCAGGCGCGCACCCGCTCGAGCAGTGCGGGTTGCGGCAGGCCGAAGTGAAAGCTGACCACGCGTGGCGCGAACGCGGACAGCACCTCGGCCGCCTCCTGCGTGAAGGGGTTGCGGCCGGCGCCGGCGGGGATGGAGGCCGGGTCAATGCCGCATTCGGCAAAGTACCGGGACAAGGCGTGGCGCCAGGCGGCTTCGCGCACCGCATCGGGCACCGGCGGCACGTGGCAGAAGAAATTCGCGTTGAAGGGCGCGCGCGTTGCAGCACGGATGGCCGCGCATTCCGCATTGATCCCATCGTTGGACAACATCGCGCACGGCAGTGACCCCAGGGCGCCGCATTCGCTCACCGCGACGGCCAGCGCGCTCAACTGCACGCCGGCCATCGGCGCCTGGATCAGGGGCCAGCGTGTGCCGAGCAGGTCGCACAACCGGCGTGCCTGCGGATGCGTGAAGGATTCCATGCGGCGCCCTCCGCGTCCTTATCCGGCGACCGCCACCGGGCGCGACGCGTCCTGCAGGGCGCCGCCGTCGTGCACGCACACGCGGCCGCGGCCGCCGGATTTTGCGCGGTACATGGCTGCATCGGCCTGGCGGAGCAATTCATCGGCATCCTGCGCCGCGTGTGACAACGCCAGCCCCACGCTTGCGCCCACGTGGAGGACCAGGCCGCCGAAGTCGATCGGGCCCGCAAGGGACGCCAGGAGCTTCTCGCCGCTGCGCACGGCATCGGCCAAGTATTGCGGCGCCTCGAGCACCACGACGAACTCATCTCCCCCGATGCGCGCAGCGAAGTCCCCGGCGCGGATCCCTTCGCGCAGGCGCGCCGCGACGGCCCGCAGGACGGTGTCGCCCGCCGCATGGCCATTGCGGTCGTTGATCGGCTTGAACCCATCGAGGTCGATGAGCATCAGCGCCAGGGACGCGTGCTGCCGCTGCGATCGCGCCAGGGCCGCCTGCAGGTGCTCGGCGAAGCGCAGCCGGTTGGGCAACCCGGTGAGCGGGTCGTGGTGCGCGAGTTCGCGCAACTGCGCCTCGCTTTCGGCCAGCCGCGCGTTGGTGGCGCCCAGCTCCGCAGTGCGCTCGGCCACGCGCGATTCGAGTTCCGCCTCGTGGCGCCGCGCGGCGTCCAGCGCGCGCGCCTGCGCGTCCTCGTTGGCGCGCTTCAGCTGGTTGAAGCGCGCCGCCAGCGCAAAGGACAGCAACAGCATCTCGCACGCCGATCCGAGCTGCAGGCCGTGCTGGGAGATGAACATGTTGGGAAACCAGCCGAAGTTGCGCATCGCCGTCAGGAACGATCCCACCAGCAGCACGATCCAGGCCGCCAGGTAGTAGTGCGCACTGGGCACGCCGCGCCGTACCGACAACACGGCCAGAACGATCAGGGTCCCCGTCACCATCAGCGCCATGAAGGACATGCCCTGGATCGCCCAGCGCAGGGGGAATGCGACGGCCGTCAGGGTGCCTGCCAGGCTCACGTACATGAGCGTGGCGAGCAGCCGGTCGAAACGCGGGAAATTGCCCGGCGTGTCGAGGAACCGGCGCGAAAACAGGACCGCGCAGGCGTTGGACGCCAGCAGGCTGACCGGCAGCGACCACACGTTGGCGGCCGGCGAATCGCTCCACAGGAACTGCGCGCCGACACCGTTCAAGGCCGCCACGCCGCCCGCCAGCGACAGCACCCAGAGGACATAGTAGCCGTAGACGGCGCTGCGCAAGGCAACGCACAGCAGCAGGTTGTACAAGCCGAGCGAGAACAGCAGCCCGTAGTACAGACCCATGGCCCAGTACGACTCGAGGTTGTAGTCGTGGAACGCCGCGCTCGAACGCAGGCGCACCGGAATCAGGCCGGTGGTCTGCGAAGACACGCGGATCAGGATTTCGACCTCGCGGTGCTGGCCCACCGGTTGCAGCCGGAACGGGAAGACATGGTTGCGGTGCGCAACGATGCGCTCGCTGAACGGCACGCGCGAGCCGCCTTGCAGTTGCGTCTCGTCCGGCAGGTAGACCGTCACCGACTCGAGCGGCGGATAGGCAATCTCAATAAGCCACTCGCGTGCCGCACCCGGCTCGACTTCCAGCGGCAGGCGCAGCCAGTAGGTCTGCCCGCGATAGCCGAAGTTGAGGTCCGCGGTGCCGGGATACGCGACGAACTCGTTGCGGCGCTTGCGCGCCGATTCCAGGTTCAGGGTTGAACCGGGATCCTCGAGCACCAGGATGCGGCCGGCCATGTCGGCTTCACGCGTGTCGGGCGCCAGGCGGATGGGCGGCGCCGGGTCGGACGGAACGGCCCAGCCCAGCGCGGCGCAGGATGCGGCAATCGCCACCACCCACAACGCAGCACGAAGGATCCCGGGGACCATGGCGCTATTCTTTCACGGGCGCCGGCGTGCCGTTCAGTCCCACTGCTGCGTCAGGCCCAAGCCCTGCACCACCCAGCGCGAGAACACATAGGCCAGCCGGTTCTTCGCCCGCACCCACCAGGGCAGCACCTCCCAAGCTGCAGCGCTGCACAGGCGGGCGCCGGCGTGCATTTCCAGCTCGATGGATTCGCGCAGCAGGCGCGCGAACCCGGGATCCTCGATCACCAGGTTGGCCTCGCGGTTCAGCAGCAGGCTGAATGGATCGAGGTTGCTGGAGCCCACGGTGGCCCAGCGGTCGTCCACGCACGCCACCTTGCCGTGCAGCATGCTCCTGTCGTATTCGTGGATGGTGACGCCCTGCCCGAGCAGTTGGGCATACAGGGCGCGGGTCGCCATCTGCAGCAGGGGATGATCGGCTCGGCCCTGCAGGAGCAGGGAAATCGCCACGCCGCGCCGCGCCGCCTTGATCAACGCGCGGCGAAACCGGCGGCCCGGCAGGAAATACGGACACATGATGAGTACGCGCTCGCGCGCACCCTCGATGGCCTGCTGGTAGGCGCGCTCGATGTCGCGCCGGTGCCGGAAGTTGTCGCGCGCCACGAAACGGACACGTTGCGTCCCGAGGGCCCGGGCGGCATCGCGCAGATCCGGCGGACCGGCATCGCGCCGCCGCCATTGCCGCCAGGCGACCCAGCGCCAGGTGAGGTGCATCGAGGCGTGGATGTCCGCGAGCACTGGCCCCTCGACCCGCGCGGCATAGTCGAAGCGCGGGTGCTCGGAAAGCGACTCGGTCAGGTCGTCGATGATGTTGATGCCGCCGACGAAGCCGATCCTGCCGTCGATGAGCGCGATCTTGCGATGGTTGCGGCGCATGCGGCCGGTGTTGAGGCGGAACGGGCGGTGGTCCGGCCGGAAGGCCAACACGGTGGCGCCGGCGGATGTGAGTGCGTCGAAAAAGGTCATCGGCGTATCGCGCGACCCGATGCCGTCGACCATGACGCGGACCGCCACGCCGCGCCGTGCGGCCGCGGCCAGGGCGTCGCGGATGGCCTGTCCGCTGGCATCGGCATGAAAGATATAGGTCTCGAGGCGCACCTCCAACTGCGCGCTCTCGATGGCCGACACCAGAGCGGGAAAGAACTGCGCGCCGTTCTTGAGCAGGGTGACGCGATTGCCGTCGGTGAATCCAGTCTTCATGTCGCGAACGAGAACTCGACCCACAGTCCGGCGTGGTCCGACAAGCCCCGCCACGAAACGCCATGGACCACGCCGGCAAGGCGCGCGGCAGACACGACCGACACACCGCGTGCATAGATGCGGTCGAGCGACAACACGGGCAGGGCGGCGGGGAAGGTGCGCGCGGGCTTGCCGTGGCGCGCCTCGAACACTTCGGTCAGGCCCAGCGTGGCGAACAGTCCGGCGCTGACACCGCTTTTCCTTGCGCGCCAGTCATTGAAATCCCCGGCCACGATGAGCGGGTCGTCCGGCAGGCACGCCTCCTGCAGGAAACCGGCGAGGCGCTCGATTTGCATGACACGCGAGGCCTGCAGCAACCCCAGGTGCACACAGACGCAGGTCAATGGCCGCGGCCAGCCCGGCACCTCGAGCCGCGCCATCAAGTGGCCACGCCGCTCGAAACGGTGGTGCGAGACGTTGCGATTGGTCCAGTTCACCACCGGAAAGGCGGACAGGATGGCATTGCCGTGATGGCCATGGCGGTGGCTGGCATTGAGCCCGTAGATGATCTCCCGGTAGCGCCCGTCGGCAATGTGCTCGTGCTGCGGAAGCTCGGGCCAATCGGAAAACCGCCGTCCGTGGCGCGCATGCTCGCCCTGCACTTCTTGCAGAAACAGGATGTCGCTGTCCAGGCCGTGCAACCGCTCGCGCAGCTCGTGGATCACCAGCTTGCGGTTCAACGGCGACAGGCCCTTGTGGATGTTGAGCGTGGCAAGCGTGACCGTCGTGCTCATGGTCCACGCACCCGGTTCGGCAAATCCAGCAGGGCGTCGCGATTCGACCACGAGAAGCACAGCGCAGCGGCCTTGTCGTGCGCCAGCCACACCGATTGCGTGTGTTCACCCTCACGCAATCGCACCGGCACGCGCCCATTCAACTGCAGGCTGAAGACGTGCTCGGTGTTGTGGGTGACACCCGGCGCATAGCGATGGCGCCAGACGGGATAAATCTCGTACACGTTTTGGCGCTGCCAATCCAAGAGGCCCCCCGCGGGCGCCTCGATGCCGGTTTCCTCCAGGGTCTCGCGCAACGCCGTCTCAAGCAGCGACTCGCCGGGTTCCTGCGAACCGGTGACCGACTGCCAATAGCCGGCATGCGACGCGCGCTCGATGAGGAGCACCTCGAGCCCGGGTGTGTGGATCACCACCAGCGCGGACACGGGAATCTTGAAGGACTGAGCGGGCTTGTTGAGGTCCATGCGCCGATTCTATGCGCTCGCCATTGAACACCCACATTCCGGTCCGCAGCCGCGGGGCCGATATGACACCCCGTAAAATCGATGCCCGTCACTTCGGTTGCCCTCCATTGACCGCTCCCGATCCCCCCGCATCCCCACCGCCTCCCTCCTATGCGCAGGGCGCCGCTTGGGGGCTGTTCGCCATCTCGATCTGGGTGGGTTGGATTCTGCTCACGCGCCATGGCGTGACGACCACATTGTCCCCGTACGACCTGGTGGCGTTGCGCTTCGCGTTTGCCGGACTCGTGCTGTTGCCCGTGGTGGCCCGGCGGGGCCTGGGAATCCGGCGCGTGGGCACGCGAAGATGGATGCTCATCGTATGCTGCGCGGGCGTTCCCTACGTGCTGGTCGCCTCTTCCGGCCTGCTGTTCGCGCCTGCCGCACACGCCGGGGCGCTTATTCCGGGAACCATGCCGCTATGGGCCGCCCTGTTGGCAGTCTGGATTCTCCAGGAGCGGATCGAGCCCACCCGCCGCGCGGGACTGTTCCTCATTCCAGTAGGGATTGTCCTCATCCTGGGTAACGGACTGGTCGATCTGTCCGCCGGACACTGGCGCGGGCATCTCCTGTTCCTGCTGGCGGCAATGACGTGGGCGACTTTCACGGTGGCGATGCGTTCCGCAGCGCAGGCAGGCTTCGATGCGTTGCATGCGGCAGCCGTGGTCTCCGTGGTCAGCGCGGTGGTGTACCTGCCGGTCTACGCACTGTGGTTGCCGCACGGGCTCGCCACGGCGCCGGCAAGCGCCATCGTGGTCCAGACCCTTTACCAAGGCCTGATGGTCAGCATTGTGTCGCTGTTTGCCTACGCGCGCGCGGTCTCCATCCTCGGCGCATCGCTCGGCGCGAGTTTTGCCTCGCTGGTGCCGGTGCTTGCCATGCTGACCGCGATTCCGCTGTTGGGCGAATGGCCGTCGGTGATGGATACCCTGGGCATCGCCGCCATCACCCTGGGCGTGTTCCTGTCGTCCGGGGCCTTCCACGCGCTGCGCCAGCGGGGCCGGGATGCGTGAGGATGTGTTGGCGGAACGCCAAGTCGCGGCTGCCGGTTGGGTTCGTGCCGGCCGTCACATCCCGGCATTCACGGATGCTGCGAACGCGTTGGCATGCCCCCCAAAATTGGACCGGCGCGCCCGCATCGACTACGCTTGCATCCTTGCCTCGGTCAGGCCGTCGTTGCGGAACCAACCATGCGGCATGTGCGCGGTTCGATGTGCCGCGACGGTGCGGCCATGCCGGTCAAGCGCAATGAAGCCGACATCCGCATTGAAATCGGCCTGCATCTGGTCGAGCACCGCATTCATCGCAGTGTCGAGCGCCACCCCGCGCGCCACGCGGTCCGCAATCTCGCGGCCGGCGAACGAGCGCACCACGTATTCGCCGGTGCCGGTCGCGGACACGGCGGCATCGATGGATGCATAGGTTCCGCATCCCGGCAGCGGCGTGTCGCCTACGCGGCCCACCAGTTTCATGGTCACGCCGCCGGTGGAGGTGGCTGCACAGAGGTGCCCTTGCGCGTCGAGCGCCACGGCGCCGATCGTTCCCCCTGCATACTCGGGATGCGATTGCAGGAAGGCGCGAATCTTCATGGACGCCTGTGGGTCGCGCCCGATGCCGAAGGCCAGTTTCTGCTTCTTGTCCTGCCAGTCGGCCAGGCGCGCCGGCGTGACCGGGTCGTAGTCTGGGTGTCCCATGACGCGCGCGAATCGCGTGGCGCCGTCGCCCGTGAGCATGACGTGATCGGTCATTTCCATCACCTGGCGCGCGACCAGGATGGGATTCTGGACGCGTTGCAGGCCGGACACCGCTCCGATTCCCTTGTCGTGCGAGGTCATGACGCAGGCGTCGAACTCCACGAAACCATCGAAATTGAGGACCGCTCCAGTGCCCGCATTGAACACGGACTCGTCCTCCAGCACCACGGCGGCTGCACACGCCGCATCCAACGCACTGCCTTGCCGCTCAAGAATGTCGCGGCCGGCCTTGACTGCGCGTCTAATGCCCGCCAATGCATCGGCATCCGACCCGGGGCGCCAAGTTCCTGCACCACCGTGGACGATCAGGGCAATGGACATGGAGATCTCCTCATGGGATTGGGTGCGCTGCGGGATTCGGGGATCGCACGGCCCGTCGGCCACCAACGGTCATGCACCGGAGCGGTATTTGCGCCGGCTTCAGCATGCGGGTTGCCAGAGCCGACAATTGAACCGTGTCTGCTCGCCATTTTCCCACGCCCCGGAAACGTAGCGAAAAAAAACCCGCGACTGCGGCGCGGGTTTCTTGATCTGCGAGGGATCGATGGGCCTGCGGCTACTCCATGCGCGCCTTCTCGACCAGCTTCAACACTTTCCAGCTTTTGGTTTTCGAGAGCGGGCGGGTTTCCTGGATCGTCACGGTATCACCCACCTTGATGGCGTTGTCCGGAGAATGTGCATGGTACTTCTTGGAACGGCGCACCACCTTGCCCAGCACCGGGTGCATCACGCGGCGTTCGACCAGCACCGTGACGGTCTTGTCCATCTTGTCGCTGGTGACCACGCCGGTCAGCGTGCGCTTGGTCTTGTTGGTGGTGTCGGTTGCGGTTGTCGCTGCGGTCGTCATCAGGCGGCCCTCGCTTTTTCGGTGAGGATGGTCTTGATCTGCGCGATCTCGCGCTTCACACGCGCGAACTCGCTGGTCTTGTTCAATTGCTGCGTGGCAGCCTGCATGCGCAGTTTGAACTGCACGTTGCGAAGCTCCAGCAACTCCTTGTTCAGGTCATCGGCGGACTTGGTCCGCATTTCCTTGGTGTTCATGTGCTTCCCTCTTATGCGCCGATCATGCGCTGCACGAATGTCGTCTTGATGGGCAGCTTGGCGGCGGCAAGCTCAAATGCCTCCTTGGCCAAGTTGGCGTCGACGCCGTCCATCTCATAGAGCACCTTGCCGGGCACGATCTCGGCCACAAAGTACTCTGGGGAACCCTTGCCGTTACCCATGCGAACTTCTGCCGGTTTCTTCGAAATTGGCTTGTCCGGAAAAATGCGGATCCAGATGCGTCCGCCGCGCTTGATGTGGCGCGTCATGGCGCGACGCGCCGCTTCGATCTGGCGCGCAGTCAGGCGGCCACGTCCGACGGCCTTCAGGCCGTACTCACCGAAAGCCACGGTAGCACCGGAGGTGGCAACGCCCTTGTTGCGACCCTTCTGTTCCTTGCGGTATTTTCGTCTAGCTGGCTGCAGCATTTCTTGCTCCTGCGCGTTTCGGTTTGCGAGCCGGTTGCTCTGTGGCCTGTTCAGGCGCTGCCACGGGCTCCTGGCCCTTGGCCAACACTTCACCCTTGTAGACAAGGACTTGCACGCCGATCACACCGTACGTGGTACGGGCTTCGGAGAAGCCCATGTCGATGTCCGCACGCAGGGTATGAAGCGGAACGCGGCCTTCGCGGTACCATTCGGTACGCGCAATCTCAGCACCATTTAAGCGGCCTGATGACGTGATCTTGATGCCTTGAGCGCCCAGGCGCATCGCGTTCTGCATCGCGCGCTTCATGGCGCGACGGAACATCACGCGTTTTTCCAATTGCGCCGTGATGCCGTCGGCGATCAATTGCGCATCGGTTTCCGGCTTCCTGATTTCCTCGATGTTTACGTGCACGGGAACGCCCATCAGCTTGGTCAGTTCCGTGCGCAGGTTCTCGATGTCCTCGCCCTTCTTGCCGATCACCACGCCGGGTCGCGACGAAAAGATCGTGATCTTGGCGTTCTTGGCCGGACGCTCGATGATGATCTTGCCGACCGAAGCGTTGGAAAGCTTCTTCTTGAGGTAGGTGCGAACCTTGATGTCCTCTAGCAGCATGACCGGAAAATTCTTGCTGTTCGCGTACCACTTGGAGGCGAAGTTCTTGTGGACGGAGAGGCGGAAACCTACCGGATGTATTTTCTGACCCATCGTTGCCCCTTATTGCTTGCCGTCGCCGACCGTCAGAAAGACGTGGCAAGTTGGCTTGACGATTCGATTGCCACGACCCTTGGCCCGCGCCGTAAAGCGCTTCAGCACAGGCCCCTTTTCGACGATGATTTTGGCGACCTTCAGCTCGTCGATGTCAGCAGCGAGATTGTGTTCGGCGTTGGCAATCGCCGACTCGAGCACCTTCTTGATGATGCCCGCACCCTTATTCGGCGTGAAGGCCAGGATGTTCAAGGCATGATCGACCTTCTTGCCGCGGATCAGATCCGCAACCAGTCGGCCTTTTTGCGCCGAGAGCCGTACACCCCAAAGATTGGCGGAAACTTGCATGGTCAACGCTCCTACTTCTTGGCGGCTTTCGCCGGCGCCGCAGCCTTCTTGTCGGCCGGATGGCCCTTGAAGATGCGGGTGAGGGCGAATTCGCCGAGTTTGTGGCCGACCATGTTTTCGCTCACATAGACCGGGACGTGCTGTTTACCGTTGTGCACGGCAATGGTCAGGCCGACGAAATCCGGAAGAATCGTCGAACGGCGCGACCAAGTCTTGATCGGGCGCTTATCTTTGGTCGCTGCCGCGGCTTCCACTTTTTTCATCAGGTGGCCATCGCAGAACGGCCCCTTCTTAATCGAACGTGTCATGTCAGTGGCCCTTACTTGGCTTTGTGACGGCTGCGGACAATCATGCCGCGCGTGCGTTTGTTGGTGCGGGTCTTCAAACCCTTGGCCGGTTGGCCCCAAGGCGACACGGGATGGTGACGACCGCCACCACCGTTGCCGCGCCCACCCATCGGATGATCGACCGGATTCATGTTGATGGCGCGCACTGTCGGACGCCAGCCACGCCAGCGGTTGGCGCCTGCCTTGCCGATCACGCGCAAGCTATGCTCGCCATTGCCGACTTCACCGATGGTTGCACGGCAATCGACATGCACCTTGCGGATTTCACCGGAACGCATGCGCAGCTGTGCATACACGCCTTCGCGCGCCAGAAGTTGCACGGACGCACCGGCCGAACGCGCCAACTGCGCACCTTTGCCCGGCAGCATCTCGATGCAGTGGATCGTGGATCCGATCGGGATATTGCGGATCGGCAGCGTATTGCCATTCTTGATCGGGGCTTCCGCGCCGGACACCAATTGCGCCCCCGCTGAAATGCCCTTCGGCGCAATGATGTAGCGGCGCTCGCCATCCGCGTAGCACAGAAGTGCGATATGGGCGCTGCGGTTCGGGTCGTACTCCAGGCGCTCGACCTTGGCAGGGATGCCATCCTTGTCGTTGCGCTTGAAGTCGATCAGGCGATAGTGCTGTTTGTGGCCGCCACCCTGGTGGCGCGTGGTGATATGGCCATGGTGGTTGCGGCCGGCCTTAGTGACCTGGCGCTCCAGGAGAGCCGCCACCGGGGCGCCCTTGTGCAATTCCTTGGTGACCACCTTGATCATGCTGCGGCGGCCCGGGGAGGTTGGTTTGGTTTTGACGAGTGCCATCGCTCAGGCTCCTTCGACAAAGTTGATGTCGCCCTCGCCCTTCAGGCACACATAGGCCTTCTTGACGTTGTTGCGACGGCCTTCGTAACGCCCGTGGCGCTTGGCCTTGCCTTTTTGGTTGACGATGTTGACGCTCTCGACCTCAACCTTTTGGTCCTTGAAGAGCAACTCCACTGCAGCCTTGATTTCCGGCTTGGTGGCATCTTGGAGAACTTCGAACAGCACTTGCTTGCGCTTGTCCGCGACCATTGTGGCCTTTTCCGAGATGACCGGACGCAAGATCACAGTCATCAGACGTTCTTGGGTGGCAACGTTCATGCGAGCACCTCTTCGAATTGCTTGACCGCACCCTTGGTCAATACGACCTTGCCGAAGCGGACCAGGTTAACGGGGTCTGCGTGCTTGGCCTCCATGACCAGCACATCGCGCAGATTGCGCGAGGACAGGTACAGATTGTCATCGAGGTTGTCGGTGATGATGAGCACATCTGTCAAACCCATGCTTTTCAATTTGTCCGACAGCAACTTGGTCTTTGGCGCTGCCAGCGAGAAACTGTCCACCACCGTCAGGCGGTTCTCGCGCACCAGTTGGGAGAGGATCGCCGCGATGCCGGCGCGGTACATCTTCTTGTTGACCTTTTGTGAAAAATTCTCGTCGGGCGAATTCGGGAAAATCCTGCCGCCGCCACGCCACAAGGGCGAGGACGCCATGCCGGCACGTGCACGGCCCGTGCCCTTTTGGCGCCATGGCTTCTTGGTGGACTTTTGCACGTCGCTGCGGCCCTTCTGGGCACGGTTGCCTGAACGTGCATTGGCTTGGAACGCAGTGACGACCTGATGCACCAGCGATTCGGAATAATCCCGGCCGAACAACTCGGCGGAAACAGGCAAGGTGCCGGCTTCAGCGCCCTTGTCATCGATCAGTTTCAATTCAGTGCTCATTTGGCCTCCCCTTTGGCAAGCTTCGCCTTCGAGGAAGGACGCACGACAATCGTGCCATTCTTGGATCCAGGAACGTTGCCCTTCACCAGAATAAGGCCGCGCACGGCATCAATCCGCGCAACTTCAAGCAGTTGGTTGGTCGCGGACACGTCGCCGAGGTGCCCCGCCATGCGCTTGCCCGGAAAGACACGGCCGGGATCCTGCGCCATGCCGATCGAGCCCGGCACATTGTGCGAGCGTGAATTGCCATGCGAGGCGCGGTTCGACGAAAAGTTATGGCGCTTGATAACACCGGAAAACCCCTTGCCGAGCGTTGTGCCCGACACATCGACCTTTTGGCCAACGGCGAAGATTTCTACGGAAATCGTACTTCCCACCTTCAGCTCGGAGAGCTTATCGGCAGCAACGGTAAATTCCCTGAGCACGGACCCGGCCTCAACTCCGGCCTTGGCGTAGTGTCCGGCCTGCGGTTTGGCAACGCGCGAAGCGCGGCGGGTACCATAAGCGACTTGTACGGCGGAATAGCCGTCGGAGTCGGGGGATTTGATCTGGGTGATGCGGTTGTTCGACACGTCCAGCACGGTCACGGGGATGGCAGAACCATCGTCCGCAAAAATGCGGGTCATGCCGACCTTCCGGCCGACGAGACCAAGACTCATCTTTGCATCCTTTCTAGTTGGCCCGCCGCAGATTGCTCCGAAACGGGTGCTGGCTACTATTGGCCAGCGAATCTGTGCCGGGTCTTTTCCGGGCACTCGAAATGGCACTACAAGTACTGCACATAACAGCGGCAAACTCCTGCGACCAACCGGCTATCGCCCATCAGACGCAAAGTGGCGCGATTATAGCGCCCCTTTTACCACCAAATCAAGGGGTTAGAGCTTGATTTCTACATCCACGCCGGCAGGCAGGTCAAGCTTCATCAATGCGTCCACCGTCTTGTCGGTCGGATCGATAATGTCCATCAGGCGCAGGTGTGTACGAATTTCGAGCTGATCGCGCGAAGTCTTGTTGACGTGCGGGGAGCGCAAAACGTCGAACCGCTCTATCTTGGTCGGCAAAGGCACGGGGCCCTTCACGACGGCGCCAGTGCGCTTCGCGGTTTCAACGATTTCCGCAGCCGATTGGTCAATCAGACGGTAGTCGAAAGCCTTCAGGCGGATACGGATTTTCTGTTTTGCGAGTTGTGCCGTTGCCATCTCGTTTCCTTTGCGAAGCCCAAGCCCCGCGATGGTTTGTTGCGTTAAGCGTTGTTGAGTTCAGCGCGGAGGGACTGTTTTCGTTAAGGCATGGCTGTGTCGCAATGACTTGCCCACCCTGGACGTCCGTCGCTAAACGATATTCCGGTTCCTTCTTACTTCAGGATTTTCGACACCACGCCGGCGCCGACGGTGCGGCCGCCCTCGCGGATTGCGAAGCGCAGGCCCTCCTCCATCGCGATCGGGGCAATCAACTGCACGCTGATCTTCACGTTGTCGCCCGGCATCACCATC
>JAEUMZ010000077.1 GCA_016790765.1 Betaproteobacteria bacterium | reverse complement strand
GCGCGCTACGACGACACGGCCGAGGTGGTCACGCGCTACGGTGCGGTGCACCTGGGCATCGCCACGCAGACCGAGGCGGGCCTGATGGTGCCGGTGGTGCGCCACGCGGAAGCGCGCGACCTGTGGGCTTCGGCCATCGAGGTGGCGCGACTGGCCGAGGCCGCGCGCAAGGGCAAGGCCGCGCGCGAGGAACTCTCCGGCTCCACCATCACCATCACCAGCCTGGGCCCCTTGGGCGGCATCGTGTCCACGCCGGTCATCAACCATCCGGAAGTGGCCATCGTCGGCATCAACCGCATCGTCGAGCGTCCGGTGTTCGTCGGCACCGCCGTGGTGCCCAGGAAGCTCATGAACCTCTCGTCTTCCTTCGACCATCGCGTGGTCGATGGCATGCACGCGGCGGAGTTCATCCAGCTGGTGCGCGGGATGCTTGAGTGTCCGGGGATGTTGTTTGTTGAATAGCGAAATGCCCTCTCAGGCACGGAGCGCTTTGCGTCGTGTGAAGCGCGTCTTCGGATGCATGGCCCTGTTGGCCGCAATTTCGCAGGCTCCATACGCGCTCGCATGCAGTTGTGCGCCGCTGGAAATCCTGTTCAGCGATCACCCTGTGCCCAAGCACGTATTGGCCACACGAAGCTACAGTTTGGTCTATGGCCGTCCTAAGGCAAGCTCTAGGGGCGAACCTGTCGAGTTGGAGGTATTCCAGCACTTCTACGGCGAGCCCGTCACGGAGGTCGCGGCTGTCGACAAGCCCGTCAGCGCCTGCGGCACAGTCCTTCAAGCGTTCAAAACGCGCGTCTTCCTTGTGAACGGTGGATTCGTCTCGTATTGCGGCAACCTGTTTCCGGACGCAAAGCTCCTCGCATACCTTCAAGCGCGTTTCAAGTCGAAGTGACAGTCACACACCGTCGCAACCCGCGGCGTAAAGTGGCCCTTCCACAAATCACCGTCAGGAGGAGCGCATGTCCCGTGTCATCCATTTCGAGATCCAGGCCTCGAACCCGGAAGCCCTCGTGCCGTTCTATGAGCAGCTGTTCGGCTGGTCGTTCACCAAATGGGAAGGACCGATGCCGTACTGGCTCATCAAGACCGGTGAGCCGGACCAACCCGGGATCGACGGTGGCTTGCTGCTGCGCCAGGGGCCGGTGCCGGCGGATGGCGCATCGGTCAACTGTTACGTATGCACGGTGGACGTGGCGAACCTGGACGATACGCTGTCGAAGATTCCTGCCGGTGGTGCAATGTGCGTGCCGAAGATGGCGATCCCCGGCGTCGGCTGGCTGGCCTATGCCAAGGACCCGGACGGCAATATTTTCGGGTTGATGCAGCACGATCCGGCGGCACAGTAGCGAATCGCTGTCACGCCAGAAATGAAAAAGGCGGGTTGGCTGGATGTATCCAGCCAACCCGCCCTCGGTGGCGCCTACTTGAAGGTGATTTCGCGGATCAACTGGCCGCCGATCAAGTCGCGCATCGCGCCGCGCGCCACACCCGCCTTGGTGCGCACGTCCTCGCTGCCCAGGATCTTGGTCGCAACGGCATCGCGCTCGTCAGCCTTGTCCAGTGCCGCCATGTTGGCGTAGGTGACAGTGAGGATGATGTTGCCTTCCTCCGGCGTGCGCGTCTGTGTCGTGTACACGCCCCAGCGCACGATGTTGCCGGCCTTGACTTGCGCATCCATCACCTTCTTGTAGTCGCCGGCCAGATAGCGCATGTATTCGTCGTACTTGCCGGGTTTGGTGCGCAGGTACTGCAGGTTGGTCACCGTGCCGTCCTTGTACGGCTTGGCGTCCTGCGCCACGGCCACCGTGGCAAAGCAACCCATCAGCAGCGATACCAATGCGAGTTTGATCGTTTTCATCGTGAGCTTTCGTTATTGTTGCCGGCCAAGCCGGTCACGCACGGTGCGCCGATATGCGGCGTGTGTCAATCAGACGATCCACTGGAAGGCGCTTCCGGCAATCGTTCAAAGTGACGGTCCGCAGACAGTGGGGACAATTCGATCCCCAGTGTAAAACTCAAGGTTCCGCGCGCCTTTCCGGCTGAAAAGGGCCTGGAACGCCCGCCGGTGCTTGGGTTTGGATTGCACGGGCAGGGGTACGGCGCTGCCAGAGCGCCAGCGCGTTCAACACCAGCAAATCGAGAACCCCGTAGAACGCACCCGCAGAGAACGGCGGGTTGGCCTGGGTGAGGTTCGTCCACGGCGCAATGTCCAGCCAGCGCCAGTTGCCCAGCGCGGTGCCGTACAACTCCATGATCAGTGCCAGCACGAACATGGTGGCGTAAAGCACGCGCGCCTTGCCAAAGGTGACGGCAATGAAGAACAGCGCGCACAACACCACGCCAAAACGATCGCTGTTGGCGGTCCAGGCATGCACGCCCCAGCCGATCGCGGCCACCACTACCAGTCCCACGCACCAGCGCGGCACGATGCGGATCGTGATCAAGCCGAGCGTCATCAGCAGCGCGTGGCCAGGTGGCACGAACAGCGGCACGTTGTGGAACTGGTAGTCGTAGAGACCCCACACCAGCGAAAGAAACACCTCGCCGATGCCGGAGATGATCGTGCACAGCACCAACACGCGCCGTTCCGTGGCGCTTGAGCGCCGGTACAGCCAGGCGAACACGAGGAACGTCCACACGATCGTCGCGCACTGTCCCGGCCAGCCGAAGCGCGCGTCGATCCACAACCCGCCGGTGATGACCAGCACGATCACCAGCGCGACGTGGCGCGGAGCGGTGGCGAACAGGCCGTGATGCGCCGGGTCGGAACGGCGCTCGATGGCCGAATGGCCCGCAGTGCTCACCTCAGCACTTGCACCAGGTTGTTGAAATCGTCCGTCCACAGGCGCCAGCCCGGCTGTGGCGGGATGATGTAGGTGGCATCGAGGATCTCGGCCTTGAACAGCAGTGATTTCTCGCGCGTGAGCAGCACCCAGTCGCTGGCGGTGCTGCCGTCGTCATAGGATTCACGCACCCACGCCGCGTGCAGGCCCACCTTGTCGGCCAGCATCTGCACCACCGGCTTCAGGTCCAGGAAGCGGTTGGAGACATGGAAGGCGATCACGCCATCGGGCTTCATGTGGCGGTCATAGGCCTGCAGGGCTTCCAGCGTGATCAGGTGCACCGGGATCGAGTCGCTGGAAAAAGCATCGATGGCGAGGAGGTCGAAGCCCTGGGGCGCCTCGCGTTCCAGGGACAGGCGCGCATCCCCCAGCGGCGTCTCGATGGTGGCCTCGCTGTCCTTGAGGTAGGTGAAATCGCGCTTGGCGATGGTGACCACTTCCGGATTGATGTCGTAGAAGCGAAACACGTCGCCCTTGTTGCCGTAGGCCGCCAGCGTGCCGGTCCCCAGCCCGATGACCCCCACCTTGCGCGGCTTGCCGGGCTGCAGCTTCTCCTTGAGCAACAACATGCGTCCGACGCCGGACTTCGGCTTGTAGTAGGTCGTGGCCGAGCGGCTGTAGGGCGGGTCCACGTACTGGTCGCCGTGCAGGATCGCCCCGTGGACCAGGGAGCGGCGCTTGAACTCGACCGCCGGCGGTTTGTACTCCTTCACGCGCAACGTGCCGTAGAAGCTGCGCGTCATGACGATCACGTCCTCGTGGAACTGCTGGATCGCGAATCCTGCAGCGCCGGCGACACCCAGCGACACGGCCCCCGCAGCGGCCGCCAGCCCCCAGTGGTAGCGCTTCCACACCACCCAGGTGCCGAGTGCGGCGAGCAGCACCAGGCTGATCTCGAGTTCAAAGTAGGCGGGCAGCAGCAGGGGCGCCGCGATGCCAACCAGGAGCGAGCCGAGCGCACCGCCGATCGCCACCATCAGGTAGAAGGTGGTCAGGTGCGCGGGCGCGGGTTTCCGGTCCGCCAGTTCGCCGTGGCAGAACATGCAGGCAATGAACAGGCCGACGCAAAACACGCCGATCTGCCAGTAGAGCTCGAAATGCAGCGTCTTGTCGGCGATCAGCCACACCATGCCGACCAGGAACACCCCGAGCATCGGCAGGAAAAACGTGCGCTGGTACCACGGGTGCGCGGGATCCTTGTTCTCGAAGCAGAGGATGAAGGTGATGAGGTAGAGCGCCAGCGGCACCACCCACAGCAACGGGATGGACGAGATGTTCTGCGTGAGGTGATTGGACACCGCGAGCAGCAGCATCGAGCCCAGGGCGGCAAACGTGATCCACGCGAGCTTCTGGCGCGCCGTGGGGGGCGGGGCGTGGGCGGTGTCGGCGCCCCAGCCGGCGGGCAGGATGTACTGCGCCGGCGCCTTCAATCCGCGCCAGGCGCTTGCGGCGATCAGGAGGGCAAACACCACGAAGCCGATCGACCAGGCCTGTGCCTGTTGCTGCGTGCCGATGGCCGGCTCGATGAAAAACGGGTAGCCCACCAGCGCGAGCATCGAAGCCAGGTTGGAGAGCGCGAACAATCGGTACGGGCTCGCGCCCTGGAACTCGCGCGCAAACCACAGCTGCACCAGCGGGCTGGTGGTGGACAACAGGAAATACGGCAGCCCGATGGTGGCGGTAAGCAGGAGCAGGATGCGCAGGCTGGGCGACTCCTCGCCCGATGGCTTCCAGGCGGCGTCCGGGATGATGGGCAGCAAAGCCAGCGCAACGGCGACCAACACGATGTGCAGGATCGCCTGCTGTTTGGGGTTGAGCTTCTTCGCCGTCCAGTCCGAGTAGAAATAGCCCGCGAGCAGGGCGCACTGGAAGAACACCAGGCACGTCGTCCACACCGCCGCCGACCCGCCGAACCACGGCAGGATCTGCTTGGCAATCACGGGTTGGACGAGGAACAGCAGGAAGGCGGAAACGAAGATGGTGAGGGCGTGGATCAGCATGGCCCGAATTCTCGCATGGGGGCGCGGGCGCGCAGCGATCGCCGGCATTCCGGTTTCGCGGGAGCGACCCGATAAAATGGGCGTCGAACCCATCGAGTACTGCTTTGGAAACCCCGCGCAGCGCCTTCCTTTCCGGCATCAAGGACCAGTCCCCCGGCATCATCGGCAACGTGCCCTTCGGCCTCATCACCGGGGCCGCGGCGACGGCGGCCGGGCTGGACCCGTGGCTGGCCATGGGCATGTCGATCATCGTGTTTGCGGGGGCGGCGCAGCTGGCGGCCATCGCATTGATCGCGCAGCACGCGCCGGCGCTCATCGTGGTGCTCACGGTCACGGTGATCAACCTGCGCATGCTCATGTACAGCGCGGCCATCGCGCCGTATTTCCGCCACGCCACCCCGGGCGAGAAATGGCTGTTCTCCTACCTGCTCACCGACCACGCCTTTGCCCTGGTGACCACCAAGTTCAAGCCCGAGGACGTGCCCGCGGAGATCGGCGCGTATTACCTGGGGGCCGGTTCGGCGATGTGGATCATCTGGCAGATCGCGGTGGCGATCGGCGTATTCGCCGGCACCCTGGTGCCCGCGAAGTGGTCGCTGGACTTCGCCATCCCGCTGGTGTTCCTGTCGCTGGTCATCCCGGCACTGACGACGCGGGCACATTGGGCGGCGGCGTTTGCGGCAGGCACGGCGGCGGCGTTTTGTGCCGCGTGGCCGATGCGCCTGGGCTTGATCGCGGCGGCGGTGGCGGGCATCGCGGCGGGCGTGGTTGCGCGCCGTGCGCTCAAGGAACCGCAGGAGGATGCGCCGTGAACGGATGGGGCCTGTGGATGACCGTGGTCGTTTGTGGCGTCGTGACGTTGCTGATCCGCGCCGCCTTCATTGTCCTGCCGCCGGGCGTGCAGTTGCCGCGCTGGGCGTCGAATGCGCTGATGTTCGTCGGTGCGGCGGTGCTGCCGGCGCTGGTGGTGCCCGCGGTGCTGTTCCAGGACCTGGCGCCGGGCCAGGGCTTCAACACGCTGCGCGTGATTGCCGCGCTGCTGGCGATGGGCGTGGCGGTGGTGACGAAAAACGTGTTCGCCACGCTGGGCAGCGGCATGGGTGCGTTGTGGATCCTCCAGTGGCTGGTGGCGCCATGATCCCTTGGCTGTTCAAGCTGTTCCTGTTGGCCGAAGCATGCGTGCTGATCGCCGTGGCGAACTGCCTGCTGCCGGGGGCCAGCGCCGCACGCGTGATCGTGGTGCTGCTGTCGATCATGGGGGTCTGGCGCCTCAGTCACGGCACGCTGACCTGGTGCCTGGCGCAGATGCTGCGCTGGCGCGATGGCCGGGCGCTGGATTGGCGTAACCAGTTCATGGCGCTGGGCAAGGAAATCGCCGCACGGCTGGTGTCGTTCAACTGGAGCCAGCCATTCCCCGCCCTGGCGATGGGCCGCGATCCGGTGGGTGCATTGGGACGAGACCCAACGGGTGCAGTGGACGGCACGCCGATCCTGCTGGTGCACGGGTTCTTTTCCAGCCGTGGCATGTGGATCCGCTTTCGCAAGCGCCTGGTGGGCGCGGGCTGCGGCCCCGTTTACACCATGGACTTGAAACACGTCTTCGGCCATGTGAAGGACATGGTGCCCTCGCTGCACGAGCGCATCGAGGCCATCGCGCGCGAGACGGGACGGGAACAGGTCATCCTCATCGTGCACAGCATGGGCGGGCTGGTGTCGCGTCAATACCTGCAGGTGCATGGCGGCCAACGCATCGCGCGGCTCATCACGCTGGGATCACCGCATCACGGCACGCGCATCGCGAAAATCGCACTGTTTACCTGCACGCGGGACATGCGGCGCGAAAGCGGCTTCTTGTCAGCGCTGGCCGCACGGGAAGCTGCCCACCCACCCACCGTGCCCACCACGTCGATCTACACCCTGAACGACGACCTGGTGTACCCGCCCGAGTCCAGCGAACTCCCGTGGGCGGAGAACATTTCCGTGCGCGGCGTGGGGCATGTGAGCCTGTTGTTCGACCACGCCGTATTCGAGATCGTCATGAAGCGCTTGGATGCGCCCGGTCGGGCCCGGCAAGCCTAGCACCTGCTCAGTGCATCGCTTCCAGGTACTTGTCCGCATCCAGCGCCGCCATGCACCCCGTCCCCGCGCTGGTGACGGCCTGCCGGTACACGTGGTCCTGCACGTCCCCGGCCGCAAACACGCCCGGCACTGAGGTGGCGGTGAAGTTGCCTTCGCGCCCGCACTTCGTGATGATGTAGCCGTTGGCCATCTCCAACTGGCCTTCGAAGATGTCGGTGTTGGGCTTGTGGCCGATGGCGATGAAGGCGCCTTTCAGCGTCAAGTCCCGGGTCGAACCATCCAGCGTGGACTTCACGCGCACGCCGGTGACGCCGGTCTTGTCGCCCAGCACCTCGTCCAGCGTGTGGTGCCACAGGATGGTGACCTTGCCTTCCTTTTCCTTGGCCAGCAGGCGATCGGCGAGGATCTTTTCCGAGCGGAACTTGTCGCGGCGGTGGATGACCGTGACGTGCTTGGCGATGTTGGAAAGATAGAGCGCCTCTTCCACCGCCGTGTTGCCGCCGCCCACCACGCAGACGTCCTGGTTCTTGTAGAAAAAACCATCGCAGGTGGCGCAGCCGGACACGCCCTTGCCCATGAACTCGGTTTCCGAGGGCAGGCCCAGGTATTGCGCGGACGCGCCGGTGGCGATGATGAGCGCATCGCAGGTGTAGGTGCCGCTGTCGCCGGTGAGCGTGAATGGCCGCTTGCCAAGATCGACCTTGTTGATGTGGTCGAACACGATCTGCGTTTCGAATCGTTCGGCGTGCTTCTGGAAGCGCTCCATCAATTCCGGGCCCTGCACGCCCTCGGGATCCGCAGGCCAGTTTTCCACGTCCGTGGTGGTCATGAGTTGGCCGCCCTGTGCGATGCCGGTGATGAGCACGGGCTTCAGGTTGGCGCGCGCGGCGTAGACGGCGGCCGAATAACCGGCCGGGCCGGATCCAAGGATGATGAGGCGGTGGTGGACGGGGGTCATGGGGGCTCCAGGAGGGAAGGCGTATTTTATTCGGCGCGGACGGCGGCGCGCGATTGCGGGGTTGAGTCGTGGAAAATGGCACCGGCTTTCAGGAATTCAATCTGCCGCGACCGCGGTACGGCGCGCGAGGGCAAACGGCGTAGAATCGGACGCTTCCGGTGCAAGGCTCGTCAGAAGCCGCGCCAGGATTTTCGGAGAACTTGCGGGGGCATTGATGCTTCGGACCATTCCGTTTTTCCAGGGCTTGAGCGACGACGACCTCAAGTTGATCGACGGCCTGGCCATGGAAAAGCACACGCCCAAAGGGCAGGTGATCTTCAGCGAGGGCGAGGAAGGCGACACGATGTTCACCATCGTCGCCGGCCGCGTGAAGGTGTTCATCGGCGATGAGGATGGACGCGAAATCATCCTCAAGATCCTTGGTCCGGGCGATTTCTTCGGCGAGATGGCACTCATCGACCGCCAGCCGCGTTCGGCCTCGGTGGCCACCCTTGAAAACTCGGTGTTCCGCATCCTGTCGAACAAGGAATTCGAGATCTGCCTCGAGCGCGCACCCCGCATCGCCACCGTGGTGATGCAGGCGCTGGCCAAGCGCCTGCGCGACGCCGACCGCAAGATTTCCACGCTGGCGCTGATGGACGTCTACGGCCGCGTGGCCAGCACGCTGCTGGAACTGGCCATCAACAGCAACGGCAAGCTGGTGGTGGGCGAAAAGCTCTCCCAGCAGGACATCGCCAACATGGTCGGCGCCTCGCGCGAAATGGTCAACCGCATCCTGAAGGACCTCTCCGACCGCGGCTACATTTCGGTCGAGTCCAAGACCATTACCATCCACGACAACAAGCTGCCGCCGTCGTTCTAGCGGGCGCAAGCGCCGCCGATCCCTTGAGGGGGTGGGCAGGGCGCCATGTTGAAGGTGCGAAATCGCCGCAGTGCCGGAAGGCGAATCCGCCACCCCGCGCCTTATAATTCCGCCGACCCATGAGCGCGCGGCCCGATTCAGACGACGAGGACTACGAACCCGAACCCGGCGTAAGGCCGCGGACCCGCGCGCGCGGTGCGGCAGGGTCCGCCGCGGCGCCGGAGGCCGCCCGTGCCGCGGGGCTCCCGAGGCTGATGCGCGAGGCCGGATGGATCCTCTTCCTGGCACTGGGCCTTTACCTGGTCCTGATCCTCGCGACCTACAGCAAGGCCGACCCAAGCTGGTTCCACACCGCGACAGCGGCCAATGGCGACATCGCCAACAAGGGCGGGACGATCGGTGCGCGCATCGCCGACCTGGCGTTCGGCCTGAACGGCGTGTCCGCCTGGTGGTGGGTGACGCTGATGGCGTATGCCGTCATGCGGTTTTTCAAGCGCGTGGAGACCTGGAGCGTGTTCAACCGCCGCCACCTGGCCATCGTGGCGGTCGGCTTCCTCCTGCTCCTGACCTGTTCGAGCACGCTGGAGGCGATGCGCCTGCATTCGCTCACGGTGGCGCTGCCGCTGGAGCCGGGCGGCGTGGTCGGCAACCTGCTCGCGGGCGCCGTGCAATCGGCGTTCGGCTTCACCGGCGGCACGCTGTTGCTGCTGGCGCTGATCGCCGCGGCCATCTCGGTGTTCAGCGGGCTGTCGTGGATCCGGCTTTCGGAAAAAATCGGCACCGGCCTCGAGTGGGTGTACGTGTCGCTCCGGAATGCCATGGAGAGAAAGCGCGACCAGTCCGCCGGCGAGGCCGCCGCCGAGAAGCGCGAGGAAAAGGTCGAGGAAATGAAGCGCGCGATCGAGGCGCACCCGCCGATCCGCATCGAGCCGACCATCACCGAGGTGCCGCAATCCGAGCGCGTGCGCAAGGAAAAGCAGGCGCAGTTGTTCTCCGACTTGCCCGATTCGCCGCTGCCGCCGATCGCGCTGCTCGACCCGCCGGACGAATCGATCGAGCGTCCCAGCAATGAAACGCTGGAGTTCACCTCGCGACTGATCGAAAGGAAGCTGCTCGATTTCAACGTGCAGGCCAAGGTGGTGGCCGCGCACCCGGGCCCGGTGATCACGCGCTACGAGATCGAGCCGGCCGTGGGCGTCAAGGGTGCGCAGATCGTCAACCTGTCGCGCGACCTGGCGCGCGCCTTGTCGGTGACCTCGATCCGCGTGGTCGAAACCATTCCCGGCACGTCGTACATGGGCCTCGAGATTCCGAACCCGAAGCGCGAGATCGTGCGCCTGTCGGAG
>JAEUMZ010000200.1 GCA_016790765.1 Betaproteobacteria bacterium | reverse complement strand
CCATCAGCGGCATCGACAGTCCGGCGCCGATCAGCATCACCGGCGGCAGTTACTCAATTGGCTGCACGGGCACGTTCGTGACCACGGCCGGCACCATCACCAACAACCAGACGGTGTGCGTGCGGCTCACCGCGGCGGGGACCAACAATACGCTGACTACGGCAACGCTGTCCGTTGGCTCATTGTCGCGGGCGTTTGCCGCGATCACCCTGGTACCGGGGACATTCTCGACATCACCGGCGCTGTCGACCTACGACCACCATGTCTTGGCGCTGAGGAGTGACGGGCGTTTGCTGTCTTGGGGAAGTGGAGCCGGTCTTGCCGGGGCGGTGGGCCCCGGGGCCACCGCCTTTCCGCGGCCCATTCCGGGTATTTCGGGCGTTGTGAACATCGCGGCCGGCCCTGGGTACAACGTTGTCGTGCGATCCGACGGATCGGTCTGGTCATGGGGTAGCAACCCCAACAATGGGCTCGGCCAAGGGGCTGGCGTGTCGAGTGTATCCGCGCCCCAGCTGATCCAGGGACTGGATTTGGCTGAACAAGCGGTTGCGTTGGGAGGGGCCGCCTTTGTCCGTCGGGCCGGCGGGTCGGTCTGGGGGTGGGGCGGGGTACTGGGCGCAACGCCGGTCGCCGTTTCCGGACTCGCGGGCGTCGTCGAGATATCTCGCGGTGCGGGAAACTCGCTGTTGGCGCGCGACATGAATGGAATCGTTTGGACATGGTCCCAGTCGACTGGCATGAGTGTTGTCTCGCAGGTGAACGGCATTGCAAATGCCGCGTCCATTTCTGGAGGAATTGACCACAACCTTGTTGTCCTGACTGACGGGCGCGTCATGTCATGGGGCGGCAATGGAAACGGGCAACTGGGAAGGACAGGCAATCCAGCAATCCCCGATTTCGTGCCGGGCCTGAATGACATCCAGAAGGTGTCAGCTGGGAACTTCTACTCGCTTGCGCTGCGCGCAACCGGAGGAGTTCTTGCCTGGGGTTGGAATCGAGACGGGCAGACGGGCGTGCCGAGCCTTGCGCAAAGTGAATCCGGCACTTCCACGCCATTGCCCGTGGGAATCAACGTGCCGGTCGAATCGATCCACGCGGGATTGCAGGTTGGGCTCGCAGTCTTGAGCGATGGGATGGTCATGAGTTGGGGCACGCTGGATTTTGGAACGATTGGGCGGAATTACTCCACGCTAGGTCCCACGTTTGCCTTGGGCATGAATGGAGAAGGAAATCTGTCTCTGCAACTGGGGGCTGCTTCGGGCAACGCTTTCTACTTCACGCCCCAGTTTGGGGTCGGCCCGGCAGAGACCGTGGTCTCGAACACCATTGTCATTGGCGGTCTTTTCCCCGGCCTGTCAGCGGAGCTCACGGTTGCTGGCGGCGAGGTGTCAGTGAATGGCGGCGTGTTCTCGGCATCGCCGCAAATCGTTGTCAACGGCGACTCGGTCCGAGTGCGCGTCGTTTCTTCTTCATCAGGTCTTGCGACGACTTCAGCTGCGACCGTGCGCATTGGGCCGCCCGGTTCAGGCCCGAACCAGCTCCAATCGAATACTTTCTATGTGCGGACACGGGAAACTTCAGCTTCGCAGGCAGTTGTGCCGAAGGCCGTGCTTGGAGATGCGTTCACCCTGATTCTCACCAGTGAGGGAACCGTATTTGGCACGGGCTACAACGGGAATGGACAACTGGCGAATGGGTCCACCTTCAGCCGGCCGAAATTGTTGCCCGTACCGGGCTTGGGCGGTGTGCTTGACATTGCGGCAGGCCGAAATCACGCCTTGATCTTGCGCAAGGGGGCGAGAACTGTCGGTGCGTTCGGCTACAACGGAATGCGCCAGCTTGGTGGTGCTGATGTTTCGCCAAACGTGCTCAGGGTGCTGGATGTCCCCGGCATCTCTCAAGTCATCGCATTGACGGCAGGCGACTTCCACTCGCTGGCGCTCAAGGATGACGGTACGGTTTGGGCGTGGGGATCAAATGTTGATGGGCAGATCGGGCAGGGCAGTACGGCGACAGTTCAGTATGCGGCACCAACGCAGGTGAAGGGGGTGGGGGGTGGCGGATTCCTCACCGGCGTCGTGGCCATCACTTCCGGCGGTCGCCACAACCTGGCTGTATTGGTCGATGGTAGCGTGGTTGCATGGGGCAACAACGCCAGTGGGCAGCTTGGCAACAACAGCACTGTTTCGTCGAGCAGTCCGGTCGTCATCGGCGGACTTTCAAATATCGTCGCGGTCGCTGCCGGGGGTGCCCACAGCTTGGCACTCAAGAACGACGCCACCGTCTTGGCGTGGGGCGACAACGCCTTCGGCCAACTCGGAGTCAACGACACCAACAACCGCCTCACCCCGGCCGCCATCCCCGGCCTGACCCAGATCGGCCGCCTCGCCGCCGGCGCGACCCACAGCATCGCCATCAAGACCGGCGGTGTGTTGTTCACCTGGGGCAACAACGCCAACCGGCAACTTGACTACTTTGAGTCTGGGCAGATGGCCACTCCAAGCGCCAACCGCACCAGTCCCACACCGTTGACCAGCGTAACCAACGTGATCGCCAATTCCTCCTTCTTCGCCATCGCCGCCGGCGGCCGCCACAGCATGGGCTTGAAGACCAATGGCCAGATCTACTTGTGGGGTGACAACGCCTTTGGCCAACTGGGCAACAAGAGCGGCAACTTCAATCCGCACTCGGGCAACCTCAATCTCTTGCGAGGCGATGCCGGCATTGCCGCCTTTGCCGGGGCTGTGATCACGTCGATCGGTGGGTCCTCAAGTTCCGGTACGTCGATCGTCAATGTCGATGGCCTCGCAACGGGCTATGACTTCGGTAATCTCAATCCAAACCCCAGCCCGGCCCCGGTGATCGACGGCTCGTTCAAGAACAACGACCTCACCCAGGTGGTATCGGGAGTCGATGTGGCGGTCGAGAACAGCAGCGGCAGCGCATTTGCCGTGAACAAGCTCAACTGTAATCCGGCCCTCAATGCCAATGAGGAATGCACCTTCCGGGTGACCTTTAATCCGACCATCGCAGGGGATTACGCCGGCACGCTCAAGGTGATTGCCGACCTGCCGGGTTCTCCGGAAGTGCGTACCCTGTTCGGCAAGGCCATCGCCCCAGCCTCGCCCGGCTTGAAGATCACCAGTACCGGTACGGCCGGCAGCAACGGCTACCTGCTGTTCGAATCCAAGACCATCGGAAGTACCAGCGATCCACAAAACATCGTCATCCAGAACGTGGGCACCGCCACGCTCACCGTCTCCAGCGCATCTGTCACCCAGGGCGCCGCCGACTTCTCCTTGCCTTCGCCCAATGCCTGCGCCACGGTGGCCGCCGGGGCCTCCTGCAATCTGCCGGTGCTGTTCAACCCCACGGGTCCAAACGAGCGCGATGGAACCGTCACGCTCACCACCAATGTGGCCGGGAGTACCAACGCCACCATCACCCTGCGCGGCGTAGCCGACTCCACCACCGCCCCCTTGCCCACCTACACCGTCACCGTTGCCAAGGCCGGCAATGCGGCGGGCACCGGCACCGTCACTTCAACCGCCCCCGCAAGCCCCACCATCAATTGCGGCGCCACCTGCAACGCCACCTGGACCACCGGCTCCACCGTCACGCTCACCGCGAATCCTGGCGCCAACTCCAGCTTCACCAACTGGAGTGGCGTGACCTGCAATGGCGGCAACACGAGTACAACTTGCACCTTCACCCTCACGGCCAACACCAACATCACCGCCACCTTCACCCTCAACACCTACGCCGTATCCGGTGCGGCCAACCCGATGGCTGGTGGCAGTGTCAATTGCACCAGCCCGGTCAACCACGGCGCCACGACTACTTGTACTGCCACACCGGCGATGGGCTACACGCTGACCAACATCAGCGGCTGCGGCGGCACCTCCAGCAGCACGAGTCCGTACACGACCGGCCCCATCACCGCCGCCTGTACCGTCACCGCCAACTTCACCCTGTCCGCCACGGTCCCCAACGCACCGACCATCGGCACCGCCACGGCGGGCAATGGCCAAGTCACCATCGCCTTCACCGCCCCCATGAACGACGGCAGCAGCCCCATCACCAGCTACACCGCCACCTGCGGTGGCCAGAGCGCCAGTGGAGCCAACTCACCCATCACCGTCACCGGGCTGACCAATGGCACGCCAATCAATTGCACCGTTGTCGCCACCAACGCCATCGGCTCCTCGCCGCCCTCGACGGCCAGCAACAGCGTAACCCCAGCGGCACCGACCATCACACTCCAGAGCGTCCAATCGAAGAAGACCCATGGCAGTGCCGGGGACCAGCTTCTCGCCGTGGCCCAAGGAATCCCCATCACCGGGGCCATCACCATCGAGCCGCGCGACGCACGGCGCGGCCACACCCTTATCTTCGACTTCGGCACGCCGATCAGCGCCGCAGGCAGCGCCGGCGCGATCGACAACGCCGCGCAGCCGATCGGCATGGCCTACCCGCGCGCAGTGGGCAACACCATTGAGGTGACGCTGATCGGCATCCCGGACAACAGGCGCGTCACCGTGCAACTATCCGGCATCAACGGCTTTGGCACCGCCGCTGTCTCGCTGGGCTTCCTGGTCGGCGACGTGAATGGAACCGGCAAGGTCAACGGGGCTGATGTGAGCGCAGTCAAGTCCCGCGTGACCCCCTCCACCGTCAATGCAAGCAACTTCAAGTTTGACCTCAACCAGAATGGCGTCATCGATGCAGGAGACTTGATGATGGTGAAAGGGCGGGCAGGGTGGATGATTCCCTAAGGCCGATAGGGCGGGGTTGAGGGATGTAGGTCGAACGCAGGTTCCTTCGAACGACCAATTTGCAAGAAACCCACCTGTACAGGTGGGGCCCGACGAACGGACTGACGAACGGGCGGGGATTGTGGAGAACTGCATTGTCGGCAACAATCGGCGGGCGCACATTTCATATCGTGCCCGGGCGCAATAGCCCGGAGGACAAACCAATTCGAAACATGATCGCGGCCGTCCGAAAAAACTGTCTCTGTATTGAGGTATCGCCGACCACTCCACGAGTTGTCATGTGTTCTGCCATGAAACGCACAATGTCGCGCAGCCGAAAGCATGGGGACGACCGGCTCCGCCCTTTGCGCCTTGCCACGCTTGCGTGTGTAGCGACAGCGCTGCAGTGTGGACTAGCCGTCCACGCCCAGGTGGCCACCGACGGCTCCCTCGGCCCTCGGATGACACTGACCGGGCCGAACTATGTCGTCCCGCCCGCCATTGGCCGCGGTTCAGGGCAAAACCTGTTCCACAGTTTCGCAACGCTGAACGTGCACTCCGGACAGAGTCTCAGGTTTCTTGGTGGATCCGGTATCGGCAACATCATTGCGCGGGTGACCGGCGGTTCGGCATCAACCATCAACGGGTTGCTGGGTGCAACGCCGGGCGTCAACCTGTTCCTGCTCAATCCTTCGGGCATCTTCTTCGGGCCGACCGCCTCGATCGACTTGACGGCGAGCTTTTATGCAAGCACGGCCAGTCACCTCACGTTTGCCGGCGGCGCCCGGTTCAGTGCCACGATGGAGACCCCAACAGCGGACGCGCTGTTGCCGTTTCAGGCGCCTGCATCGTTCGGCTTCGAGGCCGGCGCCGCGCCGATCACCTTGACCGGCTCCCAACTGGTGGTACGCAATGGCGCCGCGCTCGGCCTGTTTGGCGGGGACGTGCGCATGAACAGTTTTGGCACGCGCTTGTCCATCCTGTCCGTCCTGGGGGGCACTACGGCCGTCGTGGCCACGGGCGGAAATGCGGAGGTTGCACTGGATGGCCGCATGACGCGTGGGGTCGCGCGAGGCACCCTGGAAGCGCTTGGCGGAACCATCATCGCAGTCAACGAAAACGCCTCCGGCAACGGCGGCGGGCGCGTGGTGATTCGCGGCGGCGACGTGTTCTTCGAAAAGGCACAGGTGTTGGCCAATTCGCGCCTGGGCGACGGGCGCGGCGTAGAAGTGGAGGCGAGCGGGTTGCTGTCGATGAAAGGCAGCTCGATCCTGTCGCTGACCACCGGCCGGGGCAATGCCGGGAACATCGATGTGCGCGCCGGGGACTTGGTCATGCAAGACCTGAGCAGCATCGACGCCAGCTGCGATCCCGGCTGCACCTCCGGGCGCGGCGGCGATGTGAATGTCGATGTGAAACGCAACCTGGTGATGTCCAGCGATCCCAAGCTCGGCGACCAGTTCATCGGCTCGAACAGTTTTGGCGGTGGGGATACCGGGCGGGTGACGGTAACAGCCCAGAACATCCTGATGAGCGAAGCCTCGGCGATCCAGGCAGTCGCGCTGTCGTCCGGTGCATCGCAGGGGCTCACGGTCAACGCGGAAACGATGGTACTCAAGGACGGTGCACAGATCGATACGTCCACGCGCGGTTCCGGCCGTGGCGGGCTGTTGGTGATCAATGCCAGGGACATCCTGTTGTCCGGCGACCGGCTGAGCGGCGCGAAGCTGGCGGAGGAGAACAAGGTGCTCAGCCGGCAGTCGATTCCCAGCGGCTTTTTCTCCAATGCCTACTCGACCGGCTTTGCCGGCACGGTCCAGGTCAACACCGGAAACCTGAGCGTGCTCGACGGTGCCGAGATCAGCAGCTCCACCGCGCGGGGCGCGACGGGCTATGGCGGGTTGGTCAGGATTGTCGCGTCAGGGGATGTCGTGGTGTCCGGCGTCAGCGTGCTGGGTGCCACGCCGAAGCGCAGCGGCATCGTGTCGAACACCTTTTCCACCGGCGACAGCGGAGCCATCGAGATCATTGCAGATCGCGTGCGAATCCTGGATCGCGGGCTGATCCAGACCCAAAGCGAGGGCAGCGGCGTGGCGGGGGACATTCGCATCAGCGCCAGGGACATGGACGTGCTGGGCGGACAAGTCTCCAGCGACTCGCGCGCGTTCGGCGCGGGGGGCTCCATCATCGTTGAACTTGCAGGAACGCTGAGCATCGCCAGGACGGACCCCAACGCCTTTGCAGGGCTTTTCGCGCGGACCTACGCGGCGGGCGCGGGAGGGTCCATCGTCATTCGGGCAAAGAACATCAGCATGTACGACAACGGCGAAATCAATGCCGGCACGATCGGGGCCGGACGCGGAGGCACCATCTCGATCGCGCTCACGGATCGCCTTTCGCTTCAGTCGGGAGGAAAAATCTCCTCCGAGAGCGACGCCCTCGGCGATGCCGGCGACATCGCCATCGATGCGCGCGGCGGCATCGATGTCAACGGTGCCAGCGTCCTGACCAGTGCCAAGCAATCGGATGGTGGAAACATCCGGCTGGCCTCGGGCGGGCAGATCAGCCTGTCCAACCAGGCGAAGGT